>JAYTBZ010000328.1:0-5994 GCA_043736705.1 Flavobacterium sp.
TGTTTTTGAAATATAAACAGATTTTAAAATCTTTCCGTTAGCTGTTGATACCATTCTCAAATAAATAGTAACTCGATCTTGCCTGTATTTTACAGAGCCGCCTGTACCAAAATAACGAGCACCAAAACCACCTGTAATAATATTAGTGTCATACGATATAATGCCACCCTCTAATAAAACTCCCGCATATAGTAAAGGTGTTATTTGTGGCTCATTAGGATTAACATCCTTAGTATATTCTTGCCTAGTAGATCGAATAAGGTTTCGTTCCTGCAGCAAATTACCTATATTTTCTCTTTCAATTGGAATAAACCATCTGGAGTCTTCAAGCGCTTTAATTAAAATTGAAGTAGCACCTTGCGTAACAGCAGTACTAAAATTGCTACCGTTTTCTGAAGCTTTGTACTGTCCAGTTTGATCGCGAAATTTGTAAAGTCCAACTACAATTTGTTCTTTTGCCTTTGGCAATTGTTTAAGGGCTGTTGTCGCTTTCGTATTCTCACCAATAATTGCTTTTTCAACTCCAGTGGGTTGATTGTAATAGGCACCACAGCTAAATAGTGACAAAAAAAGCAATAAATAATAATGGTTTTTACATTTCATATTATCGATTTGGTATAATTACTTGTGTTTGTTCGCCTGTTTTTGTATCTAAAATATCTACTGTTAATCCACCTGCTGAAGGATAAACTTCTACTGACAAACTTCCAAAAGTATACGAGCCTATTTTGATGCCCTCGGTACCAAATTGCTGACGGAATAGTGAACTTGATATTTGACTGAGTAAAAGAGAATTTAAACTTGAAGTAAATCGTTCTAACTCTGTTTGTGATTTTTCTTTGATGGTTTTATCTGTAAATTTATTTTGAGACTCAGCAGAGCTAGCCAACCATTGGTAATTAAAGGTATCTCCACCAAAAGCGGGATTTTTAGGTTTATATACTAAATCTTGAGCAAGCAATGATTGTATGCCAAGAACAATAAAGGCTACTGTTACTAGTTGCTTCATGGTATATTTTATAAAATTAATATTGAGTAAAATATTTATTTTGTTTTTCAAGATTTTTTAAATGCAGGTAAGTGGCATAAATAGCTTGTTCAGCCATCTGCGTTAGATATTCCTCATCTGGCCTTGTTAAAAATTCGAATATAATTTCATTGTCAATACCTACAATTATTTTAGTATTTCTGGCAAAACTAAATTCCTCTGTAAGAACCACAATTTTTTTTGCGCTTATCTGGTAATCATGGTACAAATAATAGTACAAGTCATAGAAATCTTTACCAACTTTAGTCTTGGTCTCATCAGATATAATACCGGTCAATTCAAATCCTTCAGTTAAAAGTCGCTGAGACTGTTCTTTTTTTTTTGTTCTCCTAGCACTACTCTGTCTTTTCCAATTAGTTTTTTATTTTCATTGTAAAAAAGGAGCAGAACAATCACTTCATCTCCCGTTGTTAAGTTAATCTGAGAAGTAGATAAATTTTTATTTTCGTTAGCGTTCAATGTAAAAAAACCTTCTTGTTCATTCGTAGATTGATTGTCTGAAGTACTATTTTTTTTTATGACAGATAACTTATATGAAAAACTTTGAACAACTTCAGACAAATTCTCTGCTGTACTTGTTAAGGTTACAACAGACTCAATTTTATCTATAATAATTTTTGCTTTTACCAAGGTATTAGTGGTTTGTGCAAAAAAATGTAATGGACATACAAAAAATACAAGTATGTAGAGATTTTTGTAGTTGACCTTCATTTTTCTATTTATTGATAATTATAATTGCAGTTCCGTTCCCAATCTGTCTAATTTGCATATCTCTTGATAATGAATTAGTTCCAAAACTTGTCAAACTTTGATTATTCCCTTTTTGAATTACTAGGTTGTTATTAGCATAATTAGAAAAAGGAGCAAAATTATTAATCCTATTGTTATTTCCTTCTTGCCAAATAGTATGGTTGATTTCTTTGGCTTGTTTATGTAGATCTATTTGATTGTTATCACCCTTTTGAGTTATTCTGGCAACAATACCGTTAGCTATCAAATTGGCCCGAACGTCATTATAGCTCCCTATTTGCTGTATTTGAACATTATTTTTAAAATTTTGAATCACTGTTGCAGTAGAAATAACACTAGGTTGGGAATTGCGAATTGGTTTGTTTAATAAAAAATCAATCGGCATTTGTACCTCTATCGCACTTGTGGCAAATACTTGACTAAAAACTTGAAAATAGGAGAAATAGAAAATGCTACATAATAGGAAGGTTTTCATAGTTTTAATTTTAAATTAAAAAAGATAGGACAGCTTTTATACAAGCTGTCCTTATCTAAAAAAAACCTTAGTTAGTTACTTTGAATCACATTTGACATGTTTCCGTTTCCTTGTTGAGAAACTGTGTTTATATTTCCTGAGCTCGTACCTGTTTGATTTGTAAATGATTTATTAAACAAACCTTCTTGCAAAACATTATCTAGATTTTTAAAACCTTTTTGGGTAGTTTCAGCTAAATTATCTTTACCATATTGATAGTGATTTGCCTCGTTTCTTGCGGTTAATGTAGCAACTTGTGAAGTGCTGTTTTGAGAAATTTTAGAGTCGTTTCGCTCTCCTCCTTGACTCGTATAGGCCAAATTAAAGTTTCCATCTTGCGTTTGAATGGCTTTGTTGTATCCGTGTGGCGAAGTAGGCACCGCTGAACTAAGAGGTACCATCATAGAGAAAGTTGATACTGCAGGAAGAGGATTGTTTCCAGATGTTCCTTGATCAATTGTCGCTTTGTTGTCTTTACCTGTTTGCTTTTGCGTTGCTTCATCGGCTCCAAACAATTGTGCAGTTGCAACTACAACTTCGTCTTGCCAAATGGTAGCGTTGTTACGATCACCAACTTGTTTTTGCGTCGCTTTATTGTCCCAGTTGTTTTGAGAGATGTACGCGCGGTTGTCATTCCCTTTTTGATCTACATCTGCCATGTTTTTAGCCGAAGTATTGATCCCAGATACGATAATTTGCCCTGGATTTACACCTTGATAAACAAACGCATCATTATTGTTGATCATTTGTTTGATCTTTGAACTCTGTGCGGTTCCAATTTGATGGACTTGTGCATTTTGTGAAGTTCCTGTTTGACCTACCAAACTTGAATTTGCTCCAGCTACTGGACCTGGTTGCGCATAAGATGCTGCTCCTACAAATAGCATCGCTGAGATGCTGAAAATTACTTTTTTCATAATACATATATTTAATTGGTTGTTAATACAAGTTATTATGTAGGTTTAAAAAGTGATTTGGGAATCTTATTTTTTAATAATCAAACAACGACTTTTTATAAATCTTGTTTCAGTATTACATTTCAAAGATAGAAAATACAACATAAAAAAAACACGTATAAATACTTGTTTTTCAGATTAATAGAGTTATTTTCGATAAAAAGTAATGCTACATCGACGAACTACATTCTACAAAAATAATATAACACAACTTTACTTACATAGATATAAAAATTATTATAAATTAACTTTTTAATTAAATAATTATCATAAAAAGCAATAGATATTTATTAATACATACTTAAACGTTTCTTAATACAAATTAGTTTTCTCATCTTTTTTTGGTTTCTAATACTGTTTCTTTAGCGTACAAATACAAAACAAAAAAAGCCTTTCTTTATAGAAAGGCTTTGACTCTAGCATTTGCAAACGTTTATTTTGTAAACAATAATTCTCTGTATTTAGTCAGTGTCCAAAGTTCGTTATCGACTAATAATTCTAATTTATCACAATGGTTTCTGATGATTTCGAAGTATGGTTTCACAGTATTGCAATACGCTTCAGCCATTTCTTGGGCATCATTCAAGTTATTGGCTTTTTTTCGTTCTTCAGTCATCGCCTCCACTTGAGAATTGATCCCTTCTATATGTCCTGAAATTTCTCTGATCAAGTTGATTTGCTCCTTAGCAATTGATTCGAATTCAGCTCCAAAAATATCCTTTAAACCCTTAACGTTTTCTATCAATGTATTTTGGTAACGAATGGCGGTTGGAATCACATGATTTTTTGAAATATCACCTAAAACTCGACCTTCAATTTGAATTTTCTTCGTGTATTCTTCCAATTCGATTTCGTAACGGGCTTCTACTTCAACATGGTTCATAATACCCATTTCAGAAAACAAATCCAAGGCTTGTTTAGAAGCTCTCGCTTTTAAGGCTTCGGGCGTTGTTTTAAAATTGCTCAATCCTCGTTTTGCTGCTTCTATTTCCCAAGCTTCACTGTATCCATCGCCTTCGAAAAGGATATTTTTAGAAACTTTGATGTACTCTCGCAAAACATTGAAAATGGCATCATCTTTTTTCATGTCTTTGGATTCAATCAAGGCATCTACTTCAATTTTGAAATCTTTCAATTGTTTGGCTACAATGGTATTTAAAGTAGTCATCGCATTAGAACAATTTGCAGAAGAACCCACGGCTCTAAACTCAAATTTGTTTCCTGTAAATGCAAAAGGCGAAGTCCTGTTTCTATCGGTATTATCTAAAAGTACGTCTGGAATTTTACCTACAACGTTCAATTTTAAGTCAGTCTTTTCTTCTGGAGATAGTTTTCCAGCCGTAACGCCTTCTAATTCTGCCAAAACTTTAGTCAATTGCTCTCCAATAAACACTGAAATAATTGCTGGTGGTGCTTCATTGGCTCCTAACCTATGATCGTTACTTGCCGTTGCGATGGCGCCTCTCAACAATGCTTCGTAATCATTGACCGCTTTAATGGTATTAATAAAAAACGTTAAAAACTGTAAATTGCTCATTGGCGTTTTACTAGGACTCAATAAATTAACACCCGTATCTGTAGCCAATGACCAGTTGTTGTGTTTTCCAGAACCGTTTACTCCCTTGAAAGGTTTTTCATGAAATAATACTTTCAAATCATGACGTTCTGCTACTTTTTGCATCACATCCATCAACAAACAGTTGTGATCTACAGCTAAATTAGTTTCTTCGAAAATAGGAGCCAATTCAAATTGATTGGGCGCTACTTCATTGTGACGCGTTTTTACAGGGATTCCAAGCAACATACATTCTTGCTCTAAATCTCTCATGTAAGTTAAAGCACGAGTCGGAATCGACCCAAAATAATGATCGTCTAATTGTTGTCCTTTTGCAGATGTATGTCCTAGAAGCGTTCTTCCAGTCATGATAAGATCCGGACGAGAATCAGCTAGTGATTTATCAATTAAAAAATATTCTTGTTCCCAGCCTAGAGTTGCAGTAACCTTTTTAACATTCTTGTCAAAATACTTACACACTTCTGTTGCAGCAGTATCCATAGCAGAAAGCGCTCGTAGCAATGGAATTTTATTGTCTAATGCTTCGCCAGTATATGAGATGAAAACGGTAGGAATACACAAAGTAGTTCCATATATAAAAGCTGGAGAAGTAGGATCCCAGGCAGTATATCCTCGAGCTTCAAAAGTATTTCTGATTCCACCATTCGGAAAACTAGAAGCGTCTGGTTCTTGTTGTACCAATTGTGCACCACCAAATTTTTCTACAGGATCGCTACCATCATAAGAGGTTTCAAAAAAAGCATCATGCTTTTCTGCAGTAGTTCCTGTAAGTGGCTGAAACCAATGAGTATAATGAGTAACTCCTTTTGCAAGTGCCCATTCCTTCATACCCATAGCAATATAATCTGCTAATTTTCTGTCAATTTTAGTTCCATGCTGCATTGCGCCCTGCACTCCTTTATATGCGTCAGAAGTCAAATATTGCTTCATCGCTTTTTCATTAAACACATTGGAACCAAAAATTGTAGATTTTCTATCGGTTTCTTCAAATTGAACAGGCTTTCTGTTTGATGCTTCTCTCAAAGCTTGGAAACGTAATGTTGGCATAGCGTGATTTTTTAATTAGTAGTTATGTATTGGATAAAGTTCAAATATAATCAATAAAAAGCAAAAAAACATTCGGCTGACTTTATCAAATTATATTTTTTAA
>JAYTBZ010000329.1:0-2739 GCA_043736705.1 Flavobacterium sp.
ATAGCAAATAGTTTTATGGCACAAGCAATTAAAAAACAAGCCTTAGGAAGAGGATTATCTGCATTATTGAAAGATCCAGAAAACGATATCAAATCCGTAAACGATAAAAATGCTGATAAAGTTGTAGGAAATATTATTGAGCTTGAAATTAGTGCAATTGAAATAAATCCGTTTCAGCCTAGGAGCAATTTTAATGAAGAATCGCTACGAGAATTAGCTACATCGATTAAAGAATTAGGAGTTATTCAACCCATTACAGTTCGTAAATTAGACTTTAATAAATACCAATTGATTTCTGGAGAACGCCGTCTTCGTGCCTCTACTTTAGTTGGCTTAACGACTGTTCCTGCTTACATTCGTATTGCAAATGATAACGAATCACTTGTCATGGCATTGGTGGAAAACATCCAGCGCCATGATTTAGATCCCATTGAAATAGCGCTTTCATACCAACGATTGATTGACGAAATTCAATTGACACAAGAGCAAATGAGTGAGCGTGTAGGAAAAAAACGCTCTACAATTGCGAATTACTTAAGACTTTTGAAACTAGATCCAATCATCCAAACTGGTATTCGTGACGGATTCATTAGCATGGGGCATGGGCGAGCAATCATTAATATCGAAAACCAAGAGGTACAAACTGATATTTATCAAAAAATTGTTAGTCAAAATTTATCCGTTCGCGATACGGAAACACTTGTAAAAAACTACCAAGAAAGTTTAAAACCTAAGCCTGCAGGCAAACCAAAAGCAGCTTCATTTGAAATAGCAGAGGCTCAAAAAAATACTTTTACGAACTACTTTGGCACCAAAGTCGAAGTAAAAGTAGTTGGAAATGGCAAAGGGAAAATCACTATTCCATTTCATTCTGAAGAGGATTTCAATAGAATTATTAAATTAATAAACGAATAGTGCATAAAGTAATTTTCATAGGTCTCTTCCTTTTTGTTATTGGAAATACTGTTGTTTGTGCTCAAATAGAGCCAGCAAAACTTGTAGTTAAAGACACTTTGAAATCAAATGATATTGATCCGTTAACTCCTGCAAAGGCAGCATTTTACTCTGCCGTTTTACCTGGCTTGGGTCAAGCTTACAATAAAAAATATTGGAAAATTCCTCTTGTTTACGGCGCCTTGGGAACTAGTATCTATTTTTATATTGACAATAATAAAAAATACCATCAATATCGAGACGCTTATAAAAGCAGACTTGAAGGATATACCACCGATGATTTAGCTTTTTTAGATAACAATCGATTGATTGCCGGACAAAAATTTTATCAACGAAATCGAGATTTATCAGCCTTAGTCACTTTAGCATTTTATGCTCTAAATATCATAGATGCTAATGTCGATGCTGCTTTAATACAATTCAATGTGGATGAGAACTTATCAATACGCCCCGTTCTTTATCCTAATGATGTAACATTAAAGACGAATGTAGGACTAACTTTTAATTATAATTTTTAGAGCAAAAGCAATTCGATGCTTTATTGTCTAAAATTGGAACTATAACATACAATCAAATGAAAATTGCGCTTTTAGGATACGGTAAAATGGGTCAGGTAATTGAGCGAATTGCACTGGAAAGGGGGCATGAAATCGTTTTGAAAAAAGATGAGAATAACACTTTTGAAGGCCTCTCTAATGCTGATGTAGCCATTGATTTTAGTGTTCCAACTGCTGCGGTAACTAATATTTCTAGTTGTTTTCATACCAATGTTCCCGTTATTTCAGGAACTACAGGCTGGTTAGATCATTACGATGAAATGGTGGCGCTGTGCAAGGAAAAGAATGGCGGTTTTATTTCTAGTTCGAACTTTAGTTTAGGCGTGAATATTTTCTTTGAACTTAATGAGTCTTTGGCAAAAATGATGTCAAAATTTAAAAATTATTCTGTGGTAATGGAGGAAATTCATCATACACAAAAACTAGATGCACCAAGTGGTACCGCAATATCATTGGCCAAAGGTGTTATCCAAAATAGTTCATACACCAATTGGACATTGGAAGAACCAAAGGCAACCGAAATTCAAATCGAAGCAAAGAGAATTGGTTCTGTTCCAGGAACCCACACGGTAAACTATAATTCTGATGTCGATGCTATCGAAATAAAGCATACTGCACACAATCGCGAAGGATTTGCTTTAGGCGCCTTAATAGCAGCCGAATGGATTGTAGGGAAACAAGGCGTTTTCTCCATGAAAGATGTATTAGAATTAGATACATAAAACATCAAAACGTTCGAATTTTAGAAAAAACAAATAACACGTTAATCAAATAAACATATTATGTCAATATATCAATGGTTTGTATTCTTTCTGCTTGTGCAAATAGTTCATTTTTTAGGAACATGGAAATTATATGAAAGTGCAGGAAGAAAACGTTGGGAAGCTGCAATTCCTGTATATAATGCTATAGTTTTGATGAAAATAATAGGTCGACCAACCTGGTGGACTATTTTGCTTTTTATCCCCATTATTAATCTCATTATGTTTCCTGTAATTTGGGTAGAAACACTACGAAGTTTTGGAAAACGATCAGGATTAGATACTTTTTTAGTGCTAATAACTTTGGGCTTTTATATTTATTACCTCAATTATACTCAAAAATTAGAATACGTAACCGATAGAAGTTTAGTACCTCACAACAAAACTGCTGATACCGTTAGTTCATTACTTTTTGCAGTTGTAGTAGCAACAATCGTTCATACCTATTTCATACAACCCTTTACCAT
>JAYTBZ010000330.1:0-2738 GCA_043736705.1 Flavobacterium sp.
TAATTCAATATTAATTCCGATATTTGTTATCATGAAAACAACTTGGAGCGGTTTATTAGGATATCTGCAATTCCTCATAAAGAGGAATCCTGAATAGATTGTATTTTTTTGATTTAATTAAATAAGTTTAGTTCGGTACAACCATAAACTTGTAAACTTTAACTTTTAAGCAAAAAAAATCATGCCTTTATACCACAAATTAGGGACCTTTCCCCAAAAAAGACATACACAATTCGAAAAACCAAATGGTGGTTTATATTACGAACAGCTCTTTGGCACCGAAGGCTTTCATGGGCATTCTTCATTACTTTATCACGTTCACAGACCAACACAAGTCAAAGAAATTCTAAACTCATACTCGGTTGAGCCTAAAATTGCCATTGGTAAAAACATTAAATCATTATTGTTAAAAGGTTTTGAACTCAAACCAGAAGATGACTTTTTAGACAGCCGCAAACCTATGCTGGTCAATAAAGATTGTACAATAGGATTAGCTGCGCCAAAACAATCATTGCGCAACTATTTCTATAAAAATGCCGATGCCGATGAAATGATTTTCATCCATAAAGGAAAAGGAAAATTACGAACCATGATGGGGAACATTCCTTTTGAATATGGTGATTACCTGATAATTCCTCGCGGAATTATTTATCAAATTGATTTTGACACACCAGAAAACCGACTTTTCTACGTAGAATCTTTTGCTCCTTTTTATACGCCAAAAAGATATAAAAATGAATCAGGACAACATTTAGAGCATTCGCCATTTTGCGAACGCGATTTTATTTTGCCCAATGAGTTAGAAACACACGATGAAAAAGGAGATTTTCTAATTAAAATCAAAAAAGAAGGAATGATTCATGAATTTGTTTACGCCACGCATCCCTTTGATGTAGTAGGTTGGGATGGATATAATTTTCCTTATGGATTCAGCATTCACAATTTTGAGCCTATAACAGGACGTGTGCATCAGCCACCACCGGTACATCAAACATTCGAAACGGCAACTTTTGTAGTGTGTTCGTTCTGTCCAAGACTGTATGATTACCATCCAAAATCCATTCCAGCACCTTACAATCATAGCAATATAGATAGTGATGAGGTTTTGTATTATGTAGATGGAGATTTTATGTCCCGCAACAATATAGAACAAGGACACATTACATTGCATCCCAAAGGTATTCCCCATGGTCCAGCACCAGGAGCCATGGAGCGAAGCATAGGTCATACAGAAACCCATGAACTTGCGGTAATGGTAGATACATTTCGCCCATTGATGGTGACCGAAGAGGCGATGGGATTAGATGACGGACAGTACTATAAATCTTGGGTAGAATAACGTAATCCTGATCGCAGTCGAAGTCAGGAGCTATTTCCTGCTGTACGCTATATCTTTTCCTGGCTAAAGAAGCCAGAAAAAGGATGCCGCTACCATCAGGGCTAGGGGTTTAAATAAATAACAATTTTTTTTAAAATTAATAAATCCGTGTACAGCTGTTTTATCCGTGTTAATCGGGTTCCAAGACTAGAAGTAACGAATTAAAAAATAAATCACAATGAGCAAAGAAGTAAAATCAGTAGAATACGGACTAGAAAAAATATTTGAAGGCGCACAAGATTTCCTTCCGTTATTAGGAACCGATTATGTAGAATTCTACGTAGGAAACGCAAAACAATCCGCACATTATTATAAAACTGCTTTTGGTTACCAGTCTTTGGCTTATGCCGGATTAGAAACCGGAGTACGAGATAGAACATCGTATGTCTTGAAACAAGATAAGATTCGTATTGTACTAACTACGCCATTAACACAAGATTCGCCTATTCACACCCATTTGCAAAAGCACGGCGATGGAGTAAAAGTAGCAGCTCTTTGGGTTGAAGATGCCACAAGTGCGTATGAAGAAACGATGAAACGTGGCGCTAGATCCTTTATGGAGCCTACGGTAGAGCAAGATGAATTTGGAGAAGTAATCCGTTCTGGAATATACACTTATGGCGAAACGGTGCATATTTTTGTGGAACGCAAAAATTACAATGGTGTATTTTTACCAGGATATAAAGAGTGGAAATCCGACTATAATCCCGAGCCAACTGGATTAAAGTATATCGATCACATGGTAGGAAATGTAGGTTGGAACGAAATGAATACTTGGGTTAAGTTCTATGAAGAAGTAATGGGATTTGTAAATTTTCTGTCTTTTGATGACAAACAAATTAACACCGAATATTCAGCATTGATGAGTAAAGTCATGTCAAATGGAAACGGTAGAATCAAATTCCCAATTAATGAACCAGCCGAGGGAAAGAAAAAATCACAAATTGAGGAGTATCTTGACTTTTATGGTGGGCCCGGAATTCAACACATCGCTATTGCAACAGATGATATTATTAAAACCGTAAGTCAATTGAAAGCAAGAGGAATTGAATTTTTATCTGCTCCGCCGCATACGTATTATGAAGCTATACCGGAGCGTCTTGGTGCGCATATGGGAATGATGAAAGAAGATATTAACGAAATTGAAAAACTAGCGATCATGGTCGATGCTGATGAGGACGGGTATTTGTTGCAAATTTTTACCAAGCCAGTACAAGATAGGCCAACCTTGTTTTTTGAAATTATTCAAAGAATGGGAGCTAAAGGTTTTGGTGCAGGAAACTTTAAAGCACTTTTTGAGTCAATTGAGAGAGAACAGCAATTGCGAGGAACGTTATAAAAAAGCATTATTTTTACATAT
>JAYTBZ010000331.1:0-13506 GCA_043736705.1 Flavobacterium sp.
TCTATTAGATAATTTAATTTGACCAGTAACACCAGCAATAAAATTACCCATTCTGTCAGTTCCTGAAAAGTTATCAGATTCACCAAAACCTAATCCAAAACCAGCGTGACCTAATAAACCAAGAGTGTTTGTCCAAGTTTCAAAGCTCATGATTCTTCCTAAGTTAGCAACTCCTTGTAAATCAGCTCTGTAGTATTTGGAATCAAATCCTATTGAATTTTCACCTTCTTTAAAACTGTTATATCCAAAATCAGCTTTCAGACCAAATTTGTTATTAAACATGTAACGCACACCTAAATCAGCTACATAAGCACTAGTAACAGCAGTTCTATATCCAGCAGTCATAGGTCTCATTGGTTTGTTTAAACCTCCAGCTAACTCGACAGACCATTTGTTGTAATTATTCTCTACAGCAACCTCTTTAGTTTGTGTAGTCTCAGTTTGAGCACTCATTGTTGTCAGTACAGATGCAAAAACGAACGTAAGAATGATTTTTTTCATTATTTCTTTATTTAAATTCGAAGCAAATTTACATCACTATTTTTGATTAAGGTGGCGTATCAGTTAATTATACAAACATTCCTCGTAATCTTGTAAATAATTGAAAATTTGTTCCTTGACAATAGACTTTTTTTAAGAGTATCATAAAAATAATGTTAAAAAACAAAGAGGAGTGAGCTTTAACAACGCTCGCATTTTAATTTTAAATAAAAAATAGGGAATAATTTAGATTAACTAAACTATTTATCAATACGTTTTTAGGTATACTAGCACAAAGGAATACCCGTTTTAGTAGTTGTGTTGAATTGCTATTTTAGTGTTGAAGTTTTTTTAGAACTTCGATTATTTTTTCGAAAGAATAGAAATTTTCATGTTCCACCGTATGGTCGATTTTTTCATGTGCCCAAGTAGTATGAAACGGAATATGAACGGCATATCCGCCAATGGCCAAAACAGGTAAAACATCAGATTTTAAGGAATTCCCAATCATTAAAAATTCTTCAGGTTGTATTTCCAATCGTTTTATTAAATCAGAATAATCAACTTCTTGTTTATCTGACATCACTTCGATGTGGTGAAAATAGTGTCCCAAGCCTGAATTATGCAATTTTCGGCGTTGGTCTAATAAATCACCTTTAGTAGCCACTACTAATTTGTATTTTCCGTGCAATGCGTCTAAAGTTTCTTCCACACCTTCCAATAAAACAATTGGTTTCTCTAGTAATTCTTTTCCATATTGAATGATTTTTTCAATGATTTCAATAGGAATAGTATTATTCGAAATAGACATTGCTGCCTCAATCATAGAGAGAATATAACCCTTGATTCCGTATCCGTACAATTTTAAATTGTCAATTTCGACTTTAAATAATTCTTTAGAAATGCCTTGATGAGACAAATAATCTTCCATCAAACCACAGAATTTTTGCTCCGTTTCATCAAAATACGTTTCGTTGATCCATAAGGTATCATCGGCGTCGAAAGCAATTACTTTTAGGTTCATATTTGTTTTATTTATCTAGAATTCGCTAATTAATATATTTAAGATTACATATTAATTAACGAATTTGAAGTTGATTTCCTTTAATTTATAGTCTCTCCATTGGCAACTCCATCTGTATCCGGATTTACAAAAACCAGTTTTCCTTCGGCATTTGTCGTCATCAAAATCATTCCTTGACTTTCTACTCCGCGAAGGTTTCTTGGAGCCAAATTTACTAAAACAGTAACTTTTTTTCCTATTATATCTTGTGGTTTAAAACTTTCTGCAATTCCAGATACAATGGTACGAACATCAATTCCGGTGTCTACTTTCAAAATCAAAAGTTTATTTGCTTTCGGCATTTTTTCTGCTTCCAAGATTGTTCCTGTACGAATATCCATTTTGGCAAAATCCTCAAATTGAATCGCTTCTTTTTGTGATTCGGCTTTTTTATTCTCTGCTGTATTAGCCGTTTTAGTAGCTTCTAGTTTGTCTATTTGTTTCTGGATTTCTTCGTCTTCAATTTTGGCAAACAATAATTCAGCTTCGCCAATTTCGTGTCCCGCCTGAATCAAATCAGAAGTTTGAGTAATAGTGTTCCAGTTTAATGGATTTTCTATTTTTAGAATTCTTGATAATTTTTTAGCGGTAAACGGCAAGAATGGTTCGCAAAGGGAGCTCAAAGCAGCCGCAATTTGTAATGCTACATACATTTGCGTTTGCACGCGCTCTGGATTGTCTTTGATGACTTTCCAAGGCTCTTCATCAGCCAAATATTTATTTCCTAAACGAGCCACATTCATCAATTCGCTCAACGCTTCACGAAATCTGTAACGCTCCAGTGAACTTGAAATCACTGCTGGATAGGCTTTCAATTCGGTTAAAGTTGCTTCATCGACAGCTGAAAATTCATTCGAATGAGGTACAATTCCGTTGTAATATTTATTAGTTAAAACCACCACACGATTAATGAAATTACCATATATTGCTACCAATTCATTGTTGTTTCTCGCCTGAAAATCTTTCCAGGTAAAATCATTATCCTTAGTTTCCGGTGCATTTGATGTTAAGGCATAACGCAAAACATCTTGCTGGTTTGGGAATTCTTCCAAATATTCGTGCAACCAAACCGCCCAGTTTTTTGAAGTCGACAATTTATTTCCTTCCAAATTCAAGAACTCATTTGCAGGCACATTGTCAGGCAAGATATAACTTCCTTCGGCTTTCAACATCGCCGGGAAAATGATGCAATGGAAAACAATATTGTCTTTCCCAATAAAGTGAACCAGTTTTGTGTCCTGATCTTTCCAGTACGGTTCCCAATCTTTTCCTTCGCGCAAAGCCCATTCTTTCGTAGATGAAATATAGCCAATCGGCGCATCAAACCACACATATAATTTTTTTCCTTCGGCACCTTCAACAGGAACATCAATTCCCCAATCGAGGTCACGGGTCACTGCGCGAGGCTCTAATCCGCCATCAATCCATGATTTTACTTGCCCGTAAACATTCGGTTTCCAGTCATTTTTATGTCCTACAAGAATCCATTCTTTCAAGAAATCTTCATAACGATCCAAAGGTAAAAACCAGTGTTTCGTTGCTTTCAAAATCGGAGTTTCTCCCGTAATGGTCGATTTTGGATTAATCAAATCCGTAGCATTCAACGTAGATCCACATTTTTCGCATTGATCGCCATAGGCCTCTTCGTTGCCACATTTCGGGCAAGTTCCCACCACAAAACGGTCTGCCAAGAATTGATCTGCTTTTGCATCATACAATTGCTCGGTCACTTCTTCAATAAAATCGCCTTGTTGATACAATTTTCTAAAAAATTCCGAAGCCGTATCATGATGAATTTTAGCCGAAGTTCGGGAGTAATTGTCAAATGAAATTCCAAAATCAGAGAATGATTTACGAATAATTCCATCGTATTTATCGATTACTTCCTGTGGCGTAATGCCTTCTTTTTTAGCTTTCATCGAAATCGCTACGCCGTGTTCATCGCTACCACAAACAAACAAAACGTCTCTTCCTTGCAATCTTAAATATCTGGAATAAATGTCCGAAGGCACGTAAACACCCGCCAAATGGCCAATGTGAATCGGTCCGTTCGTATACGGCAATGCCGCTGTAATCGTATATCTTTTTGGATTCTGTATCATGATTCAATTTAATTGACTGCAAAAATAAGGAATAGAATTTTTATTTGAAGCTATTTCCCGCTATACGTTGCAATCTTATTGTTTTTAAAGAAAAAACAATAAGGATTTCCGCTGCTATCGGGGCTATAGACATAGGTTTTTTTTCAGCCTATTTGTCATTCCGAGGAAAGAGGAATCTTCGCTTGTTGAATAACTTTATGAGATTCCACTTTCGTTGAAATGACAAAACGACTATTTTTGTAAGAAAAGAGTATATTTGCAAATTAAAAGAGGCACTTTTATTTACAAATTATTTTAGCTCCTGAACATTTCAATTATTTACAACATGAAAAAATTTATTTTAATCGTTTTTTTGATATCCTTAAATATCCTTCATTCTCAATCTGGTAAAGAGATTTCTCAAGATTGGACCTCTTTTAATCAAACAATTGATGTTCAAACAGTTACTCCAAAAAAATTCAAGGTAATAGCTTATGTAAAAGTAGATACTCATGATTCAAATGCTTGGGCTGGTGTATGGGCTAGGGTAGATACAAGAGATGATGAACGTGGTTTTTTTGACAATATGTCTGACAGGCCTATTAAAATCAACGAGTGGCAATCATATACTATTGAAGGAATAATTAACGCTAATTCAAAATCATTAAGTTTTGGAGGTTTATGTCTTTACAATGGTAAATTCTATTTTGATAAAATCGAATTATTTATTGAGAACGATAAAGGAGTATTAACAGCAGTTCAAATTCCTAATTCTAGTTTTGAAATGCAATCTAAAAACAATGAAATTCCAAAATGGAATTTGGGGATATCAAATAACCAAATGGTTAAAGTTAAAGAGTATGCTATTACATCTAATAGCGATAAAAAGGATGGAGCTGTAAGTTTATTAATTGAAGGAAAGGGGATTGTATTTAAGGAAACAGGAAAAATAGGAAATATTGAAGGTGCTTCTCCTCAAATAGGAGCTATGATTTCAATGCTTGAAGACCTTAAAGATCGTGTTGAGAGTACAGTTAAAAACATGAGCCAATATGAAATTGATTATTTACATGATAAAGAAGCTAATAGGATTGGAGCTTTGGTTATGCATTTGGCGGCAGCCGAGGCTTATTATCAGGTTTTTACATTTGAGAACAGGGACTTTAATGCCGAAGAAAAGAAAAAATGGGGCGCCGCTTTAGATTTGGATCAAGGAGGTAGAGATGATTTCAAAGGGCATGATATTCAATATTATTTAGATATGTACAATGAAGTTAGAGCCAAAACGATAAGTGAGTTGAAAAAAAGAGACGATGCATGGTTTGCTGAAGAGCAAAAAAGATATGGTTGGTCTAATCAATATTGTTGGTTTCATGTTATGGAGCATCAATCCAGTCATTTAGGACAAATTTTGTTTTTAAAAAAACGTATAAAGCCAGAACTAGAAATTAAACTTGACGGTAAGATTAAGAATTAAAGGAGTCTCATTTTCGGAGGCCAAACATGAAGATTTTAATAAATCAGGTTTTAGCCAAATCAAAATAAAAAATAAACCATGCCCAAAGGACCCGAAAAAAATACTAAAAATAAGGCGTTGCATACCAAATTGCTCAATCGGAAAAAGGCTAAACTTCAAGAGGATAAAAAAGAAAAAGCGTTGCGTTTAAAAGCTTTGATTACAAAAATGAATCAGAAAAAGAATGATAACGAATCTGATGGCATATAAATCAAATTGTATTTCTTTTCTGTTTTAATTTATCCGAAATTTGCAGCATATATTCAAACACAAAACCTATGGAATTCGGTAGAATAATTATCTCTGAAACTGCATCAAAAAGCGAAAACCAGCAAGATGTCATCAACTCTAATATTTCGGTAATTAACCTGATGCGTGAAGAAAAAATAAATGATGATTTAATTCATGAAGATGCTTTGATGAGTTATTATTTAGATTATTACACTTCCCAATATACCGAAGGTAATTTTGCGCAATTTGTTTATAATTCGGGTTGGAATAAAGAATTAAACGAGCTAATTGAAGAAGGTTTGGCATTAATTGGCGCTGAAAAGCATTTGGAATTGTTCCTACAGCAATCCAAAAAAGTTAAGTTGATGAGTAGTGTAAAAAGAGAAAAATTCTTCAAAGCAAAACTAGAAGGCGTAAACCCAATTAGAGATTTCCTCAACACCGATACTTTTTTTGAAATAGAAGAAAATGTAGTTGCTTTGAACGCTAATTTCTTAAAAACCCATCCCGATTTAGAAGTGCTTTCTGTCGATGATATGTTTGCAGTTTTAGAAGAGTTTGTAGGACATGAGATTAAAAGGGAGTAGTTATTTACATAGAAAAAGTACTAATAAATGCAGAAAGAGTTAAAGTATAACGCAGATAATCTCTATTTTTTAGCTTTATGTTTCTCGATGAAGTACGTTAAAGCTTTCCATTCTTAATTTATCAAGACACAATCGCTTTGGTGTGGAATTTATAGTTGTTGTATTCTATTTCTAAAATGTAGATTCCAGATGCCAAGGTATTATTTGGCGAAAATGTTAAGGTATTTCCATACACTTTGAACGATTTTTGGAAGACTTTTGTTCCTTGAATGGTAAACAACTGCACATTTACGTAATCACTTAAACTATCTTTAAAATTAATATTGATAGTATTGTTTGTAATTGGATTTGGATAAATAACAAAAAAGTGCTCATTTTCATAAGAAACGGTGTCTAAAGTTGCAGTTTTGAAAAGGGCTAATTTTGTAAAAGTGCCACCCAAAACTTCCGCAGTTTGTGCTTCACTCATACACAACCAATCTTGCATAATCGAAGAATAAATTTGTCTAAAGTCAAACTGCATAGCAATTTGGTCAGAAACTGTTGCGTTCAATGGTATGTTTGGTGAACTGCCTATCATGCCTGAAACGGGATTTTGAGCGGTTATGGAACTAGATCCAGTATTCAAGGCGGCTCCAAAGAAAATTACAGGTGCTCCTGCTCCATGATCGGTACCAAGGCTACCGTTACTTTTAATTCTTCGACCAAATTCACTAAAAGTCATTCCTGTTACTAAATCTGACTTCCCCATAAGTTCTAAATCTTGTTGAAATGCATGAATTGCCTGAGATAAAATACTGAGGTTAGTAGCATGAGCGCCTTTGGTCTTATCGGCAGCATCTACTTGACCACTGTGCAGATCAGATGTGTTTGGGTGATTGACAATGTAAATAGGAGTTTGCAATCCGCCGTTTATTAATTTGGCAACAATTTTTAATTGATCTCCTAGTTTATTAGCGCTAGGATATGTTGCGCTTTGCGACTGCGCGGTGTTAAAAGCAGTTTGTATTGCAGTACGATATACATTGCTTTGGTCTTTCATTAAACGTAAAAAGGTCAATTCTGTTCCATAATCAGAATTGGGTGCAGGATCCGTAATTTGATTAATAACATTCAAAAGTGCATTTGGATCTGGAGCATTATATCCCATGTTAATAGTGGGTCCTTGTAAAGAAAAAGGCAAAGTAGAACCTATTTGAATGGCTAATGGATCAGGCATGGCGCTATTAGGATAACCAATAGGGAAATTAGGATATATTTTGTCTAGCGATCGTCCTAACCAACCACTATCTAGCGCTTGACTGCTATTTGAAGCCGTAAACCAAATATCAGTTGCTCTAAAATGGCTGTAACTTGGATTGGGATAGGAAACGCCTTGAATAATCATCAACTTACCATTATCATGCAAAGTTTTCATTTCAGACATTGCAGGATGTATACCAGTAGTGTTATTATTAGCCAATTTTAGGACGGAACTTTGGTTCATCAATATATTTGAACGAGCATTATTTAAATTTGTCCATTTATCTAGAGGGAAAACAGTATTTAACCCATCGTTACCGCCGTTCATTTGAATGATAACCAAAATTTTCCCACAATTTACTGCAGCGTTTGCCAAAACATCTAATGCATTACTTTCAATTGAGGCTGATGCCAATACAGGAATTCCATTCAAAGCTAAAGGGATGGAGGCTAATGTACTTGTTTTTATAAAACTTCTTCTTTTCATAACTTCAAAAAATTACATTAATTGGTATTCAGCAAGTTGAGTAAGAGTTACAAGCAAGGATTTGAGTCTTGATTTTACACTATTTTTGTTGGTTGTATTTGATGGATCATTGAGATAAAGTGTCCACGCAGAGTTCCAATAGTCATTACTTGTTTGATTAGAAAGCAGCGATTGTATTTTTATTTGCTCTTTTTGTGTACTACTAACATCAATGGGGAGTAGGTACAGTATACACTCTGCAACTAATAAATCTGGATCAGCACAAATAGCGGGACTAAATTGTTGAATAAAACCTATTAGATCTACTTCTATGCGAGTTGTGAGCAAGTTATAAGTAAGATTGTAACCGTTGAAAATTCTATTTAAGAAATCGAATCTTTTTTGTGTGGTACTCGAATTGATCCAATATTCATGAAAAGACGGATTTTGATAAAAAGCAACCCAACCAGAAACATTTGGGATTTTCCCCATAGTTTGTTCTAAACCGCTTAAAACAGTATTGTTGAAGTAATTCCAAACTCTGTATTGCGCTTCAAAATTAGTTGCGTCGGTCACGGTGTAATTTAAGTTAAAAGTCCGTAAACTACCGATGACAAGATCAAAAGGGGATTTGATGTAAACACCTCTATTGGCAATATCATAAAAATGTTGGCTTTTAAAAAGTTGGTTTAGTACTGGAGCCATTTCCCAATTGTTAGCCACAAATGTTTGGGCTAATGGCCTAATGATGTTTGACTCTATTGTGGCATCGATATCATAATAGATAAAATAGCGGTATAATCGGCGGCAAATATATTCTGAAACTATTTGTGATTTTGTGAAAATCATATCAATTAAAGCATCTAACTCTGAAGCGCCAGCACTGTTAATGACGGTATTATTAAAAAACGAGGAGAACTGTTTATTGCTCGTATCATGAAAATTGATATCAAAATTAGTACTGGGTGTTGCAGTATTTAAATTCACAACTCTCCATCCTGTTAAAACTTTTGCTGCTTGTATGACATCACCTTCAGTATACTGGCTTAATGGATCTTTTCCTAAAGTAAAAAGCTCCATAAGCTCTCTTGCAAAATTCTCGTCGGGAGACGTTTTTGTATTGGCTTGATTATTTAAATAGTACATCATAGCGGGCTGTGTAGCCATTTTTCTGATCAGTGTTTTGTAATTCTCGAATGGATTATCACGAAACATTTTTATATAGGAATATAATATGCGACATGAATTACTACCCGCGTGCGAAAATGGCGCACTGCGTACACTTTCAAAATCTACCGGAATAAAATGATACCAAAACCAAGTCATTTTTTCTTTAATAGTCAAATTTTGATTACAAGCTAA
Organism: Flavobacterium sp.; assembly: GCA_043736705.1. GTDB lineage: Bacteria > Bacteroidota > Bacteroidia > Flavobacteriales > Flavobacteriaceae > Flavobacterium. The sequence goes on from JAYTBZ010000331.1 coordinate 9,029, forward strand.
ACCAAAATTCCACTGTGATAATGAATCTATTCTTCTCGAGTTAGTGGTATTGGTTCCAGCAGGTAATGGGTCATTTGTCCAATCAGCTCCGTAAGGCAGGTTACTTTCATCTGGAGAATAATTATTATATGAATTTACGGGAGGCGCAGGCGCAGTAGTGCTGATGTTTAACACGGCATTGACCGCATTTGTCATATTTAAAGCGAGTAACGCATCAACATCGGCTTTTTTAAAACCATAAGAAGTACGTTTTAGTAAATGCAATACTTCTTGCTTGCCCCAATTGCCGATGTAGGGATTTAATCCGCTGTTAACAGGAACTACTCTATCGGTAAAACCAGATTTTGTAGCGCTTTTTACACCTTGATATCTTCTGCCTGTAAATATTTTTCGGGAATATTTTTCAAATAATGGATCTTTGAGATCTTGATTTATCCTTAATTTATTTAAAATCAAATTAAATAAATTCCTACGGCTAATAGTATTGTTCATAACTATTTCAAATTTAATTTGTACAATCGACTCCCTGCTGCTTCATTATTTCTAATGAAGTAAAAAGTAGTTATTCAAACTTATGGTTTTTTACAATACGTTCAACGTGCTGCTAATCCTATACTTAAATAATTTTATTGTTCAGATTACTCCATTAATTTATAATACAGTTAATAAAATCACTCAAAAAACTTTCGCTATTATTAATTTTGTTTAAATATGCAGAGGTGCAAAAAATGGCGGTGTATTTCCGCATGGTATTTCGCTTTTTGACAAAACTTTTGCCTTATGCTATTAAACATTTCCTTAAATTTGCTTCCATTATTAGACAAGTTACCGCAAAAAAATCAAGTTATGTTACAAATTGCATTTATTAGAGAGAATCAGGAAAAAGTAATCAAGGCTTTGGCAAAAAGGAATATGGATGCCAAAAGTGTTGTTGAAGAAGTGGTACAACTGGATGAAAAACGCCGCGCTACGCAAGTAGAGCTAGACAATATCCTTTCGGAATCTAATAAATTATCCAAAGACATTGGCGAATTGATGAAGGGTGGAGAAAAAGCCAAAGCCGCGATCTTAAAAGAAAAAACTGTTATAAACAAAGAGAAAAGTAAAGCGCTTGCCGAAACTGCTGATGTACTTGCTGCTAAACTTTTAGAAAAACTATATACACTACCCAATCTTCCGGCTGATATTGTACCTGTTGGAAAAACGCCAGAGGAAAACTTGAATGTTTTTGAAGAAGGGGAAATTCCAGTTTTGCATGAAGGCGCGCAACCACACTGGGAATTGGTAAAAAAATACGATATTATAGATTTTGAATTGGGTGTGAAAATCACTGGAGCAGGATTTCCAGTTTATAAAGGAAAAGGAGCAAAATTACAACGCGCCTTGATCAATTATTTCTTGGACAAAAATACCGCTGCAGGATACAATGAAGTGCAGGTTCCGCACATGGTAAATGAAGCTTCGGCTTATGGAACGGGACAATTGCCGGATAAAGAAGGGCAAATGTATCATGATAAAACGGATGATTTATACTTAATCCCGACGGCTGAGGTTCCGGTGACTAATTTGTTTCGTGATATAATCTTAAACGAAAATGATTTACCAGTTTTAACCACGGCTTACACGCCATGTTTCCGTCGTGAAGCGGGCTCTTATGGTGCGCATGTACGCGGGTTAAACCGTTTGCATCAATTTGACAAAGTAGAAATCGTTCGAGTTGAACATCCAGATAAATCATACGAAGCTTTGGACGGAATGGTAGAGCACGTTAAAAATATATTACAGGAATTAAAGTTACCATACAGAATATTGCGTCTTTGTGGCGGTGATATGGGATTCACATCAGCATTAACGTATGATTTTGAAGTATTTTCCACGGCGCAAGATCGTTGGTTGGAAATTAGTTCGGTATCAAATTTCGAGACTTTTCAAGCGAATCGTTTAAAATTGCGTTTCAAAGATAAAGACGGAAAAAATCAATTGGCACACACGCTTAACGGAAGTGCATTGGCTTTGCCAAGGGTTTTGGCCGGAATTTTAGAAAATTACCAAACTCCGGAAGGGATTGTAATTCCTGAAGTTTTACGTCCGTACTGTGGATTTGATATTATTGATTAAGTAGTGTTCAGTACTCAGTGATCGGTGTTCAGTTAGTTTTTTGGACAATACACCGTTTAGCAAACTGAACACTAAATATTGAACACTTTCAAGATGAAAAATATTTTTTTACATATCGCCCTGTTTTTTTCATTGGTTTGTTTTTCGCAAAACGAACAACTAGCGCAGTATTATTACGATAAAGGTGATTTTGAAAAAGCAAAAATCAGCTATGAAGAACTGCTGAAAGAAATCCCTCAAAACTCACAGTATTTTCTAAGAATAATTGATTGTTCCCAGCAATTAAAGCAGTATGAAAGTGCCGAAAAGGCACTTCAACAGCGATTTGATCAATACCAACAAGGAAATATACTAGTGGAATTGGGTTTTAATTATCAATTGCAAAAAAAGGATGCTAAAGCCACTACTTATTTCGATCAAGCTTTAGAACGTATCAAGAAAAATCCAAAAGAGGTGTACGGAATTGCAAATGCTTTTGAACGGAAAGTGCTTTTAGAATATGCCTTAAAATCGTATCAACTAGCCTCAGGGTCTGACGAAGATTTTAATTTCAATTACCAAATAGGTTTATTATACGGTCAGATGGCTAATATGGAAATGATGATTGCCACATTTTTGGAAGATGCCTATACCAATCCTCAAAATTCCATCAGAATCCAAAACCAACTCGTTCGTTTTATGGTGGATGAAGGTGATGCAAATTTTAATGAACTCTTGCGAAAGGCATTAATTTTAAAAACACAAAAAAATCAAGATGTTTTTTGGAATCGGTATTTAAGTTGGTTTTATGTACAACAAAAAGAATTTGAGAAAGCTTTTATTCAGGAAAAAGCCATTTACAAACGCAATCCAGAATCGTTGACCAATATCGTAAATTTAGGACAACTGGCTATCGAAGAGGAAAATGAAGAGGCAGCAAAGGAAATTCTGGGTTTTGTCCTGCAAAACACTCAAGATCTAGAACTGCTCATCCAAGCCAATTCGTATTTGGTTACGATGAAAATTGAAAAAGCAGCAGAAAAAGACTTTGCTGCCATCAGCACAGAATTAGACGGGATGTTGAAACAATTTGAAATAAGTCCTTTTACCTTACCTTTGCAACTGATACAGGCACATTTCATGACTTTTAGTTTAAAAAAACCAGAAGAAGGGAAAGCTATAGTCAAAAGAGCGTTAGAATTGCAGTTGAATGACTATCAAGTGGCTACTGCGAAAATGGAACTGGCAGATATTTTGCTTTATGAAGAAAAATTCAACCAAGCATTGATTTATTATTCACAGATTGAATTGGATTTAAAGAACGATGTGGTAGCGCATGAAGCCAGTTTGAAAGCAGCAAAAACAAGTTATTTTAAAACGGATTTTGCATGGGCACTCAAACAATTTAAGGAATTAAAATCGGCAAATACCCAGTTAATTGCGAATGATGCTCTAGCATATTTTTTATTGATCAATGACAATACAGCTGCAGATTCGACACAGACAGCTTTGAAAGAATTTGCCAAAGGCGATTATTTGCTCTATCAAAATAGAAATGAGGAGGCAATACGGAAATATCAAACGATTCTTAAAAATTATACTGGGCAGGAAATAGAGGCCGTGACTTTATTGCGATTGGGTAAAATTTATGAAAAGAGAGGTGATTTTGCTTTAGCTCTAAGCCAGTATCAGACAATTATTGAAAAACACAACGATGGCATTTACATTGATGAAGCTTTATATTATTCGGCAGAAATATACAATAAGCAGCAACTTCCTGAAAAAGCTAAGCCCCTGTACGAAAAAATAATATTCAGTCACGAAGACAGTATTTATTTTGTAGAAGCTAGGAAAAAGTTCAGGCAATTGCGGGGAGATACTAATTTATAAAAAAGTTGAACTGTTTAATTGTTGAATCGATTAACCAGTTAAACAACTAACCAGTTAAACAAAAAAAATGATATTATACAACGTCACTACAAACATACATGAAAGCGTTCACGACCAATGGATGATCTGGATGCAACACAAACACATTCCTGAAATTCTGGCTACAGGAAAATTCACTGCTGCTAGAATGGTTCGGGTTTTAATTGAGGAAGAAATGGGCGGAGTAACCTATTCCGTTCAATATACAACTGACAGTAAAGAAACTTTGGAGCGATATTACCAAGAGGATGCGCCTAGTTTTCGCGAAGAAGGATTAAAATTATTTGGTGACAAAATGTTGGCATTTAGAACAGAATTAGAACTGATTGCAGATTATAAATAGCCATGGAACTTCATTTTCAAACCAAAGAAGAAAGCAACAGAAAACAATTGGAGGATTTTTTGAAATTGTCCAAAACAGAACGTTTTTATCAATTTTTGCGTTTGATGGA
>JAYTBZ010000332.1:0-2728 GCA_043736705.1 Flavobacterium sp.
AAATAGTACTTTTGCATAAAAACCATCACATTATGAGAATTTTAGCCCTTAGAAAAGCATTTTTCATCACTCTTACAATTTGTATTTCCTATTTAAACAGCAATGCCCAAGTGGGAAATATTACTATAAAACAAGACTCGAAATTTGAACAATTATTAAATGAAAAGAGAAAAATAAATGTTTCAAACGCTATAAATGACTATTACAAAATTCAAATATTCAGTGGTGATAGCGAAAAAGCAAAAAATTCCTTATCTGAATTCAGACAAGCGTTTTCGGGGATGGATGGAACTATCATTTTCAACACGCCAAATTACAAAGTATGGGTGGGAAATTACAAATCACGCATTGAAGCGGAGCGTAATCTTGTCGATATAAAAAAAATGTACCCGAACGTACATTTGATCCGACCAACAAGGTAATAGTACATTTTTACAGAAATACCAAAAACCGAGCAATTTGTTCGGTTTTTTTTATGCTTATGACTCTTTTTGTTGCTCAGCTTTGCGTGCACGATTTGCAAAACAGCGCTATCGAACCGCTTACATATCTAGGAAGTTCGGGTTAAGATTATTTTATAACAACTACTTTATGAGTTACTCTGACAACATTCTCGATATAACGAACTTTGTCAATAGATTTTTTAGATTTTATTAATGTATCAATACTTATATGATCGTTAATTATGCCATCTATATAATGAACTCCTAATTCAGTAAACTTTAAATCATAAAAAGGTATTGTCCTATTGTCGATTGCTCCAAAAGTATCAAGCTTCATAGTTTTAAGTTCTTCTATTTCATAATTGATATCTTTTGTTTTACTCATATAAAACGATATGTACCTACTTTTTTTCTCATTTTCAAAACTTGTAGTAATAGTATCTAAAACACCTTTATATTTTATCTTACCATTGTATAGTTTATTAATGTGAATAGTATCTGGAAAATCAAATTCAAACTCTACAAATTTGTTCTTGATTTTTTTTTGAACATTTTCTTTTTCTTTAATGGTATCCTTTTCAGATTGTAAACTATCTTTACAAGATATTATCACTAATGATGATAAAATAACATTAATTGCGACGACTGTTATTCCGATTTGCTTCTTCATTTGCTTTTTTCTTTTCTTTTGCAACATTATTAAGAACTTTATTAATATCTGCTTTATTGACAACTGTATCTTTTTTAAATGTTTGAACTTGATAACAATTAACTCCTCCCGGATTTTGAACTCTCGAATTTTTAGTTTCAATAGTTACCATATCCCCTTCATTTGCAGTACTAATTGTTGAAGCAGAAGAAGAATTATTTGAATTAAATAAAAGTGCCATCTTCAATTGCTTTTCCTAAATTTGAGTTTCTATCGCCTCCTTCATCAATTCTTTCAAAATAAGCTTTTGCTTTACTTACTCCACTAGCTTTAGCGGGTAAAGAGCCAACTACAGTACTTAAGCACATCTGCGGATTTATCTCTATTAATTAATCCTGTAAAAGGGTTATCTGGCCAAACACCATCTGGATCAATAAAATACACTGGATTATTCATTGCATAATTATAAGGAGATCATCTACGACCTTGTTTCGCTAAAGGGTCTATTTCCCACCAAGGTCAAGTTGCTGGGTCATAAGTTCTATTATGGTAGTCATACACATTTAATCCAAATTCGTCATGAAGTTCTTTGCAGCTCTACTTATACTTATAACTAAAATACAAAAAATCCCGACGAATCGGGATTTTAATTATTAATATATTGAATTCTATTTCAATTTCTTTTTAACTGCTACTTCATGATACGACTCAATAACATCTCTTTCTTCGATGTCGTTGTATCCTTTTACTTGAATTCCACAATCATATCCTTTGGCTACATCTTTTACATCGTCTTTGAAACGTTTCAATGCGAGTAAATCACCTGTAAAGACTACTACGCCTTCTCTAATGATTCTCATCTTAGCACTACGTACAATTTTACCATCCATAACCATACAACCTGCAATTGAACCTACTTTAGAGATTTTGAATATCTCTCTAATCTCAGCAGTACCCAGAATTTCTTCTTTCATTTCAGGAGCTAACATTCCTTCCATTGCATCTTTCAAGTCATCGATAGCGGCGTAGATAATAGAGTAATAACGGATATCAATTTCCTCTTTATCTGCTAATTGTCGTGCATTTCCAGCAGGACGAACATTAAATCCGATGATAATTGCATCTGAAGCAGAAGCCAACATTACGTCAGTTTCAGTAATTGCCCCAACACCTTTATGTATAATATTGATTTGAATTTCTTCAGTAGATAATTTAGAGAACGAATCAGACAATGCTTCAACAGAACCATCCACATCTCCTTTAAGGATAATATTCAATTCTTTAAATTGACCCAATGCAATTCTACGTCCTATTTCATCTAATGTGATGTGACGTTGAGTACGTACCGATTGTTCACGCATTAATTGAGAACGTTTTGAGGCAATTTGTTTCGCTTCTTTTTCGTCTTCAAAAATATTGAACTTATCACCCGCAGTAGCTGCTCCATCAAGACCCAATACTGAAACCGGAGTCGAAGGTCCCGCAACTGTAACTATATTCCCTCTTTCATCATGCATGGCTTTTATCTTACCATGATGCTTCCCTGCTAACATATAATCACCAACTCGTAACGTTCCGTGCTGTACTAATATGGTAGAAACATATCCTTTTCCTTTGTCCAAGAATGCTTCAACAA
>JAYTBZ010000333.1:0-30777 GCA_043736705.1 Flavobacterium sp.
CCTAAAAACTCGTTGTAGTTAAAATTTGTAATACAGAAAACTACTTCGAAATGATATTAGATTGACGATTCAGCTATCCTTTTTTAGGGTTTTAAAAAAAATAATAAACATACTATTCTTTAGATAGTGAATCTTATTGCTGTTTTTCGGATAGCTTATACCAAACTTTTAAATCTACATTTTCTATGTGAATATAAAGTCGTGACTAGTTAGATTTCATAGGTAAATCATGTACGTAATCGTGTATGTTGTGTTAAGGGACTAAAAATGTAGACATAAAAAAACGGACTAGTTGACACTAATCCGTGATTTACTGGACATTAAGTCTGTAGCGAGACCGAGATTTGAACTCGGGACCTCAGGGTTATGAATTTGATATTTCTACCAAATAAATACCTAGTTATATGCTGTTACAAGACTTGAAAATTAAGTAATCGTGTACGGAATCGTGTACGGTTAATATTAAAATATGAAGCTAAATTAATAAAAATTAATTAATCTTAATTTGTTTATTTACTTATTGTATTATTAGCAAGAGAATATTGATTGAAAAGTAAAACTTGATGGATAACAAACGAATCGTATTACAAAGAGTTAGTTATGGGGGCAAGTATCGAAAAGCCTAATCTAGTCGTTTAGTTAATTATAAAACTGACTCATCATTTTCTAAAATTGAAAAAATTGCAAAAGCAATGGGTTTCTCGTTTGCTGAACTCTTTGCATCTGCTGAATAAATAAAAGACATTCATCCGCATGATAAAAGTTTGATGGAAAAAATTAACGTTTAGAGAAACTCTATCAAAAGAAGAAAAACAGATCTTGTTTAATATTCTTGATGCTTTCGTTTAAAATAAAAAATATATAAAGACACCGTTTCGGGTTTGCTCAATGATGTAAAATATAAAAGCCGAGCATTTGCTCGGCTTGGTTCTTGATAATCAAATCTATTTTAAAATTAAAGGTACTTTGTTAGAAATGATTTTACCTGTAAAAAACTTGTAATCTTTTTTTCCTTTAGGGATATACTTTTCAATATAGTCCCGTTTTATTAAATACTCTACTTGTGCTTTATGTTTTTTTGATCTATTTAATTCATAATATTGATGTGTATTATCTTTTAAATATTTAATCACTAAATTAAAAGGAATTCTTAGTTGTAATGATTTCCCTGATTCTACCTTATAAATGGTTAATGTGTTAACAAAACCATTCTTGAATAATTTCGAATACATCTTATTCTCATCCAGCAATAAAGTGTCTGATTTTTTTGCTAAAAAGTTTCCTTTTTTACTATTTAAGTTTATTGAGTCATTATGAAAATCAGAATCTTTGATTTCCAATATTATAGGAATTTCACTTCTTTTATTATCATATAAAAAAAAAACTATTAGATTATGAAAATTACGGTCATTTTAAAATTGTTCTTTACGATATAATAGGGTATCAATAATAAAACAATAGTTATATTTAGTATTATTTTTAAATACAATATTTATAAATTCCCCTTCTTTTATCCTAGGATTTAAAATTTTAAATTGTGCTTTTGGGCTTTTAATGAAGCTACACTAAAAACAAACAAAACGTATAATAATGTTCTCATGTTTATTTTATTTAAAATTTGCAAATTTGCTCCAGAGATTTTGTTCGTTTAAATAAAACTGAATAATCCTATTATTGTATGTTCCACCATTGTGGGCTTCCCAACGATATTCTTTTAGTTTAGCATTTACATTTCGGTATCCTTCTCCTCCTTTTCTATACCAATTGGTCATATTTCCACTAATGTAGTCAATCGCATGACTTAAGTCATGGCCCATCGTACTCGCCAAGTTTACGTAACTTTAGAAAGTTGATTTGGCTAATGATATTATACCTTTAAACGAAGAACTCTCCTGTTTTAACATTGCGAAACCCTAATGGCATACCATCAATTTTAGGGTCATTATCTATAATATCTCTTGATTCAAATTTAGGACTATGATCGGCAGCATACAATTCGGTTAATACCTTTTGAGCAAAACCAGCCAGTTCCGCATCCGATAAGTTAGCATAAGCAATTGGGTCATTATATCCTGCGGCTCTCAAACGGCTAGTCAAATCTGATATCTGTACTATTTTATGCATTGCATGATTGAGTCAACTTACGACAAGATCGAGTAATTATTACCCCATACCTATTAATTCTTTCCTAATAAAAACCCATACTCCTTTTTTATTTTTAAAATAATACCTGTTTTTAATCATACTTATGCCAATTACTTTTGTAACAATAACAGTTGCTTCTTTTTGATTGATAGTTAAATTTGAAAACCTTACAAACAGGACATTAATATCATAATTATTTATTTTGACTATATTAATTTTATAATCTGATTTAAAATTGACTAAGTCGCTTTCTTTAATATTGAATTGTAAAAAACTAGTTTTATTAATTTTTTTAGATTTATTAAAATCTATTTTTTCAATTAAAATAGAATCTAATAAACCAACTGTAATTTTTTCAATTTTAATATTCTTAAATTTTTCAGGGCGTGGCACTTTACTCATATCAAAATATTCAACAGAATCTATTAAAATATTTATATTTTGAACGATTAATTCTTTACCATTATTTTTTATATTATTTTGTTTTTTACAACTACAAAATAATACAAAAGCCATCAGTACTATCATTTTTAATTTACCATCCATTTCTTGCTGCATTTTGTGTTGAACCACTTATTCCTTGTATGCTACCAAACGCATTTGTTTCAAAAACTTGACCTGCTTCATATCTGCCTATTAATGATGGCAAATTATTCCAGTAGCGACCATAATGTACCAATTCATGCAAAACTGTTACTCCTGCAAAAAAAGATGTTCCATTCAAACTTTCAGATATCCCCAGCATTTTTGCCTTAAAACCACCACTATCTAAACTTGTAGCTAAATTAGCTCTAATATGTACGTTATTTGGATCAACATCACTAAAAAACTGTCCCCATTCACTTGTTCCACCAACTTTAACAATATTGGCAAGATTTTTTAATGAAAGTAATTTTAACACTTGTGATTTACTATACCCACTTGCATCTGACATTGATTTCATAACTTCTGGATCATTGTTTACATATGACTTTAATTTTGAAAGTGTTTTGTAAAGACCTGGATACTTACTCTCAATCTCATTTTTTAGTTGTATCTGATGCACATAATGATTCAGCCCACTAACCACTAGCCCCGTAACCGCTCCTTGCCAAAAGTTTCCTCCAGTTAATGCCGCACCTGCACCGCCAGCAACTGTTCCAAAAGCAATCATTCCAACATCTCCTAGGTTATCTCCAATGCTGTTAAACCCTGTGCCAGCAATAGCGCTTGCATTATTACCTAGTCCATCCATACTTTGTCCACCACTATACAAACTACTCGCAATACTACTCAGTGCTCCTGCTGCAAAACCAGACCAAAACTTTCCACCACTTATAGCTGTCATTCCACCTTGAAAAGTACCATGAGCAACCGCCTGAAAAGCTGCTTTTGAAAAGAAATTGGTGAATAAATTTTCTGCTCCAGTACCAATCCCAAACGTAACAGCTGCACTTGCAGCTCCTATAAAAGTAGCTTTTAACAATCCGCCAACACTAAAAGGTACATCTGCTAACAGTGCAGTCATAGTGTATGTAGTTGCAGCTACTAAAGCACCTATACCAATAGCTAACAGAACTCCAATCTCTCCACTAGGATCAGTGTACATTAATGGGTTGTTTAACACATACGCATAACGATTGTAGTTTTGGGTATTTTCGGGTTGCTGGATAAAATTATCTGGCATTAAAAAAGAACGTAAAACAGGATCGTACAAACGACCGTTCATGTGTATCAATCCTACCTCAGAGAGGTGTTCATGACTCGTATAACCACGATCCAACAAAAGCAGTTTTGTAGCAGTACCATCTGTAGGTAAAGCTATTGCTACTCCATTTTGTTGCAATTTAGCTAAATTTCCCCAAGCATCAAAATGACGGCGTTCTATGGCTAGTCCATTTTCGTCTGAAATGGCAATAATACTGCCTAGATAGTCGCGATGCAAGTAATACTTTTTGTCGACAGTAGTTCCTGTGGCTAAGGTTTTTATTTTTTCGACATACAAAGGGGCACCATAAGCGTCTCCCGCAATGTAGGTACGAATGGTAATAGTAGTAGGTGTTTTTATAATTTCTACCGTACCATCATCACTATAATCCTTGGTTTTAGTGTATACTCCAGTAGTAGCTGGTGGTGTAATGGTGAAACCATAATTCATCGTTTGTCGGGACAAATGCGAGTTGTAAGTAAATGTTGTACTTCCTTTATCACTCTCATTTATACTTATCGGGCTTTTGAACATGGTGTAAGACACTACTTGTTTGGGTAGCGTATTATAATAATTTTTTCCTTCGGGAGTGAGTAGTATTGCACTCTTTCTATAAATACCAGTTAATACATCTGTGTTATAATTAACCGAACCTAATTTATTATTACTGGTTATACGACCTTTATTATCGTAGTTATTAGAATCTAGAGTACCGTTTAAAGGATTCGTCCATTGCGTCAATCGATCTAAGTTATCGTAGGTGAAATTTTCATTAGTGCCTAATGCTACATTTTGTCGGCTGTTTAGTGTTCCTTTTATACCATTAAAATCATAGGTATTATGCACTATTGCGGTACTGGCTAAAAGATGTTTTTGTGAGCTAAAATAGCCATCAACCGTATACCCATTTGTGATGGCAATACCATTTCCTAACGTCTCGGTCAAAGATTGCATTTTTTCATTGGCCGTATTGAGTTGCCATAATAGAGCATCATTACCATCGGTAATTTTGTCCATGATACCGTTATACGTATTGTAATTGTTTTTGGTTATCACAGTTGCTACCATTCCAGTAATCAATTCTTGAGTAGTTGAAGTACTGGTAATAGGTCTACTAAACGTGTCGTAGATGACCGACTTAGTTTGTGTAAATCTACTGTTAGATTCTGTAGTTGTTACCGGGCGATTCAGACTATCATACCCGTACGTAAACACATCTATACTAGCACCATTTGATTTTTTGCTAGTTTCATTTGTAAGCTGAGCTAATGAATTATAAGTATAATCTGTTTCAATATCAGTACCATCGCCTATTAATTTTTTCTTTATCAATTTACCATAAGCGTCATACGTATTGGTCGTATTTCCTTTTGGCGTCGTCTCTATTAATGATTGACCAAAAGCGTCATAGGTGTAGGTATAAGTACCAGCATTAGGATCATTCATGGCAATTTTATTGCCCCATCCGTTAATTGTGATGTTTACTTTATGTCCTTCATAATTAGATTCTTTCAATTGTCCGTTGGCATAGTACTTGAATGCAATGATACCACCTGGATCAGTAGTTTCAATTTTGTTCCCTAAAGCGTCGAGTGTTGCAGTGGTTGTTTTCCCATCATCAATACTAGTTGTAGTTAATCCTGAATAGGATATGGTTTGTATTCGACCGGTGGGTGCAGTTACTTTTATTGGACGTTGCAAATAATCGTATTGATAATTAGTAAATCTATTAGGAAATGAAAAATAGGGTTCACTTACCCATAATTTTCTACCTAAAGCGTCATAAGATATCATCGTTGAGATCATTGATCCAGCGGCCAACCCTTTCGTTGAGTTGCGCACTTCACGACCTAAAACATCATATTCTACAACAGATAAGCCATTTAAATTGTTGGTAGTGGTTGTAGTAAATCCACCAGAACTTAATTTGTTATATACTATTGTTGTTGTAAGGGGTGTTGCTGAGGCATTTGATACGGATGAATTAACTATTTTGCCCCAACTATCATAACCATTAGTGTTAACTACTCCTAAATAATTAGTAGACGATAGTACTTGACCTAGAGAATTATAGGTAAATTGAGTGATAAATCCATGATGATCTGTTTTCTTAAGTACAAATCGTTTAGAGCTGTCGTATTCATCAGTAATTGTTCTTGAAGCAACAGGACTTGGAGCATTCGGAGCACTAATAGTTTTTGTTAGTAAATTCCCTACTGAATCGTAGGTCATATCTTCGACGAGAGCATAACCAGTATTATGACCCGTTTTTTCAGATTTTGATAATGTCGTTCCAGTGTAGGTATGCGTTTCACTAGTTGTTCTGGTATCGCCTGTGCTATTTGATGTGGAAGTAGCAATAGTTTTAGGACGACCTATATAATAATTTGCCCCTGCACCTAATGGGTTATTTTCATAGGTTGTGTTGGTGGTTGCGGTTCCCTGCACAGCAGTCCCAATACTTTTTTTAGAAACTCGTTGTGTTTCTAGTCCATAATACGAACTAGAGTTGACCGAGCCATCATATGTAAATGTATCTTCGGTTGTAACTCCAGTTAAATGATCAACTGTAGATTGTTTGTTCAATAAAACATTGTAAAGTTTTGAGACTGGATGTGTATACGTATCAAAAGTGTTTGTTTTGGTACTCAATAAATCTGTAGGTACCGGATCAAAAACAGTAGCTCCATTAGTATTTGACCATGTAATCGTATTAGCACCTTTAAAGTTGATATCATTATGCTGAGTAGACCAAATTTTTATATCTGAATCTGACAAATACCAACTGCTTCTGGTAGAACGAATAAAGCCTACAGTCCCAAAGTTATAATTAGATACAAATCCTCTATATCTAAAATCTTGATATTTAGACACCCCATTAATGGTAGCAGTTAGTTTAGAAACTAGAAAACTATTAGGGTTGCGTATGATCTCAATGTTTGGGTAATTTATTGTGCCAGTTGAGGAATAAAAATCGGTTGATGCATTGCCATAACTAGAATTACTTGCTTCCATTGGTTTGTAATCAATAGTTTGCTTTATATTCCCGGTAGATTCGGTCACCGAAACCAACCTATTTTCAGTTTCAACATTTTTGTTAAACTGGTAATACTCAATTTTGTTATAGTGCCCCCTTATCAATACCAGTTCTGTATTGGCTCCTTTATATTTGTAGTTTGAAGCCAATGGAATTGGAATGTCAGGTGAATCTGAATTAAAATGTTGAGGGCCAAACATTGTTATATTTTCATTATCTGAATTATAACTAAGAGGAAATGTTGTTCCGCTTAACGTGCTCCCTATATTATTTGTAAATGCCGTAATCCACCACTGAGTATTATGATCATTTATTGTCCAACCTGGTTTGTAGTATTTTCTCCAAACACGCACTATGTCTGATTTACCATCTTTATTAACATCTATAGCATAGTACGAACTGAAATGAGTTTGCGTGTCGTAGGTTGACCCTGTATTAGGCCAATATTCAACAATATTATGACTTTCTTTTGTAAAAAAATCACCTCCAGATGTTTTTGGATTACTATAATAAATATGCCATAAGGTATGACCGCTACCCCCTTCAGTATCAGGAAGCATAATATCAGTTTTGCCGTCTCCATTATAATCTCCAAAAAGGATTTGTTTAGAATTGGAATATTTATCTAACATACCCTTGCCGATTATTTCTACTCCGCTAGTTTTTCCACTTGAATCTTGTGTAAAACCTAAAATAGTATAACCTTTCGTTGGACCTACAATTAAAATATCTTCTTTACCATCTCCATTGAAATCATTTACAAACTTTCTACTACTGCCCTCAAAAAGAGCAAAAATATTTCCAGAAATGTAATTAAGCTCGTCAGGAATATTAGGATTTAAATCAAGTACAACGAAATAAGACGAACTTGCAGTGACGGACTGATTACAAAATTGACACTGACCGGTATCTGTATAAGCAGTAACATTTTGCCTTACAACTGTTAGATCACCTGGCATCTGCATTAATATTTCGCTGATGCCGTCACCATTAAAATCTCCTTGAATAAAATTTGTAACAGCACTATTTGTGCTAGTACCCACATCGCCACAATTATTTGCACCACCACAAACATAATACGAATCTTCCCCCGGAAGATAAAGATCCTCATAAGTCTCGCTATAATTAACACTACCTGATACTGTGGCAGTTTTATTAAATGTATTAATAAAATTAGATCCATTGAAATCGTACACATTAAAATTAATACTTCCAACATCTTGTACAATATTTAAAATTGAATTTCGCTGGTTTATATTGTTACCAGTTAATGTTGTAATTGAGAATAAATTTTGATTGTACACACTCGGAAAAGGTAAACTAACTGGATTGTTTCCTGAATTTTGTTCAAATAATTTAGCAAAAAATTTATTATCAGCTATAAAATCCAATTTTCCATCTCCATCAAAATCTCCCGCTATATCTGTTTCATCAAAAGCCAGATTATTAGTATACGCCTTTTCTTTACGTACAGGGGTTGTTGGGCTTTTTTCATATTCGAACTCAACAGGATTAGATTCTTCATTCAGTGCATTAACTTCTTTTATATTGGTTACTCTTTCGTATCCTAGAGAAGGATCTATGCTATGAGACAATTGATATTTTCTAAAAATAGTGTTATTTGTTCGTACTTCAATATTATCTAATATCTTAGAAGCATAAGACGAGTTTCCACCGATAAAATCGCGCTCTACACGTTTTGAATTTTTAAAATTGAAAACAATTGAATTTTGAAATGCAATTCCTGCAGTGGGATTCCCGCTAAATGAAATACTGCTAATATATAATTGGTTAGTGTTATTGTATGCAGTATTAGTATAATTGTAATCTATTCTATTTCCATTCACATCCTCATAACGAACAATATGCCATGCAGTTGCCGATACTGCATTCTGACTACCGTCACTAGTGCTACCATACCAAGATCTAGATCCATCTGGAGTTGTTACTACAAAATAAGTGTAGCTACCTTGATTAATACATTCAATTTTTATATTGCTTTTATATTCTGTTTCATAGCTAGAACCATTAGCCCAGTACGTTCCAGTTTTAATAAGTAATCGTTGCCCATCAAGTGCAAGTTTGTCATCATTGTCAAAATCAACGCCATCTACAAATCCTTCAATATCTCTTCTGGTAGCCATTCTAGCAATTGATGATATGCTGTTAATACTCCATCCTTGTCCAGCAATACCACCACGAACTCCACTTGAATAAGTAAGATTAATGACTGGGGCAACGTTCATAATGCTAGGTGGAATGGCTATTGGAAGGTTATACGTTGCAGCTCCAGAACTACTAATTTGTAATTCCCCTTTTGTATCTGTAAATTTTTGTGAAGAAGCTATTTGAATAAATAAAAGTAAAAATATCGATAAGTATATTTTTTTCATATTTTAGTGTATGGTGGTTTGTGAAATGTTTTTTCTAATTATGTAACATTAAAGTAATGGGGATGTTTACTTCTTAACAATTTTAATTGTTTTAGCTTCTCCATTGTTATAGTTTAGTATCAAAAAATAAATACCGCTGGGGTAACTTGAAAAACCAATACTTATTTGTTTTGATTTAGGGAAATATGCTTGTAATGACTTACCACTTATTTCAACAATCTCGATTTTCTGTACTGTTTTTTCTGGAGTTAGTTTCCATGACAAGAATAGTTCTTCAATAACTGGATTAGGATAGTATAAAACTTGATCTATTTCAAGTAAATCTTCTTTTTTTAATTCTTTGATAGATTTGGAAGTGCTTGTAGCAACACCATTTATGTAGATTTCACGATATGTTTGATTCCCTGCATTATCATAAGCAAAATAAATTTTGTCTTGAGCAAAAGTGAAAAGTGAGAATATAAAAAATAGAAGTGTATAGTATTTTGTCATGTGTTTTATTTTTTTCAAAATTAAAAATACTACCAAATAAAAAAGGGTAGTAAAACTACCCTAAATGTTAAATTTATTTTTTGTTATTTATATGAATCCTTTTTTTCGCGCTTCTGTTATTATTGCTTCATCGGAGCCATTATCTATATTTAAAACTGATTTGATTTTGGCTTTTCTTTTATGAACTCCACTTAAAGATAGTGGTATGTAATTGGGTAGATTCTTAGTTGCAATTCCTTGAGATAGCAACTCAATGATTTTCAAATTTAATGCATCCAAAAAAAGATATTTTGCGTTATTTTCATCTATCGTTTTATGAATTTGTGCACTGTAAAACACCTCACCAGCTATAATTTCTGTTAAAATCGTAGTTAAATCGCTAAAATCTATATCTGATTTCTCAACGATTCCCTCAGGATTAACGTTTTTTAAAAGGCTTTCTAGGTCAAAACTTGAAAGAATTGCTGAAACAAAAATAATTTTAGCCTCTGGAAACTTAGCACGTATCATCTTTGCCATATCCTCACCATTTCTTAAATTATTTAATTGACAAGGAGGCATACTGTAATCTAAAATGGCTAACTGCAATTCTTTTAGATTAGGGTCTGTTATTTTCTTATATGCCTCATTCAAAGAATAAGATATGACTATATCGGCTTTAACGGATATTGATCGGAGCGCTCTAATATATATTTCAGTAACATACTTATGGTCTTCAAGGATAAAAATAGGTAAACACATTTATGTTTTATGATTTGGGTAATTACTAATAATCAAACATTATCGGGCAAATAATTTTCAAAAATTATTGTTTCAAATTTAGATAAACGAAATCATATGGTAGTGAAAAATATAAAAAAACTTACATTATGATTCATTTCATCCATATCTGGTTGAAATTAAAATGAATTTATAAAAATAGATGACCTTAAAACTTACCGAATTTTACAGTGAAATATTTGAAAATGAAACTGTCTTTTTAATAGTTTTAAAAGAATAAAATTGATAGAAGAATGTAGCTTATGCTTCTAGATTTTTTTTCGTATTATATAGGTAAAAGAATTAATTTATGAAAAATTTTAATACTTCAAGAAACTAGTTAAATGGCGTGGATTTCTGATTTTTGTCACAATTAGACAATGAATAAAAAGTTATCAATGTCATTATTTCAGCAAGGCACATATAATCTTCACAACTCATAACAGTAATTTCAAAAGTAACTGCTAAGTCAACAATAAATAAATAAATATGCCGTGAGCAAATTTTTTACCAAAGTATAGTTACATAATCGGGTGTTATAGATCATAAAGCGGTATGCGGTTACTTTTCAAATTCATAAATATACATTTCTATTGAAGTGAGTAAATTTTATTATTTGATAAATAAACGTTTAGGAACTGTAATTTGGGAATTGGAAATGTAAGAGTGGCTTATTTTATTCAATATTCATAATCTCATTATGTTCATTATCCAGTAAATCAAAACTTCTAATGAGGTTAATTATCTCTGGGTTTATATTCGCCAATCTATTAACTTCAATTTCTGTTTTAGTGAGTTGTTTTTGAACGCTAATAGAATTGTTTGTTCTGCTTTCAAGATAAATATCTGCTAAATCAGTTCCATCAGGTACATTTTTATCCTCAATATAGCGACTGCATCTAATCTTAAAGCCTTCTTTTTGTAGTTTTAATGTTATTTTGTTCCAATCATCATATTCAGATTTATCTGGATAAGCCACAATAGGATGATTTTTTAATGGTAAAAGCATTTCTTTTTTAAAATTACTTTTACTGCCTGTTGCCATCCAAATATAATCTGGCAAGAATAAGCTCATGATTAAAGCCGTCTTTTCTGACTCTACCATAGCAATTTTATTTTTCGTTGATCCGTTTATTAAATGCAAACCAAATAGACACTGCTGTAAGACATAATCATTTAGCTTTAAAATACTATGAACCCAGTGGATATGGTTGAATGGTGTTTTTACTCTTTTGCCAGTTTTAATATTAAAAAGCATCACTTTCCCTGTCATTATTTTATTGTAAGGATTAATTTGCCAAAAAATTGTTGAACCAAGCCAATGCTTTGATGTACCAAGTTTGTATTGCAAAATAACCGATTGAACCTCTTCCTCTGAAAAATAAATTTTCAAAAATTGAATCAAATTATTTTCACTAAAATTCCTCCCGCATAAAACCAATAAATCAGCTTGTAGAGTAGAGGCTTGTCTTGTGATTATTGGTTTTATAAATTCTGAAATCACGATGTTTTTATTAGGGTATTGATGATGCTTACAGCTGCTATCATTGTCGCATCGGCCTGATCCGTCTTCTAAATATGCATTACTTTCATTATCGACATATTTCACAAATTTTTTTTTGCTACAACTTGGGCAAACAAATTTTTTACTGGATTTATCAAGAGAATATTTATACATTTTTTATTTTATTTTTAATTCGTAACACTCGTAATTTTCGTAGAGGTTACGAATATTACGAGTGTTACGAGTTTTTAACTTTACTAAAACAAGTTTCAATCAGTCGTAGCATCATTTCTTTTTCTGAAATTTTTTTTGGGATCTCATCTGAAAGTAATTCCTCTAAGTCAAATTTTTTCACGTGTGGCTCTATCATATTAATATACAATTCCAGCTCGTTTTCAGGAAGCATCTTTGTCAATTCATATAATAGTTTTGCGGTCATTAATTATTCTCTGCTTTTTTTAATTCATTTCGGACTGTTCCTTCACTGATTCCAAGTCTTTCTGCAATCTGTGTGTTAGGAAGACCTTGTTGTTTAAGTTCTAAAATTTCATTTAACCGATCTTCATTGTTTCTCGGCTTCAAATGGTCAAGTTCATTTTCATATCCAATAAAAACAAATTCTAAGAAGTTAGTTTTTTTTTCGATTTTGCATACAATTACATTTTGTGTGTCGTATATCAATTCTGTATTTCGTTGCTTAATTTGTTTGATATAGCGTAATCCTGTTTCTTGTGCGCTTTCGCCTATAGCAAAGCAGCTGTCGCAAAAGTTCATTAGCATCTTGCTTCCAGATAAGTCATTTTTAGTTAAAGGTTTTGAGGCATCCCGTTTCGGAGTATGTGCTAAGACTAATATTGATAAATTGTATTTTTTCTTTATACTATTTAAAAATTTCATTAAAGGCAGAGCATCTTTCGCTTTTTCGGTTTCTGTTTTCAGATAAGTTAAATTGTCTATAACAATAATTTTAATATCATTTTCTACTGCAGCTAGTTCTAAAGAATGGCATAAAAAAGAATCAAAATCTTTAAACTCAGCAGGAATTTCTTGTTCAGGATTTATTTCAACTCGCAATAAATTTGGGCTGAAAACATAATGTTCAGAAAATTTGTTAGAATATCTGTTTTCCACTTGTTTATCTGATAGTTCAAAATCAAAATACAGTACTTTTTGAGCCATTATCTCCATTTTGAAACCTTCAATACTAATTCCTTTGCTTAATGCATTAGACATTTGAAGGGCCAAAATTGATTTTCCTAAGTTGGTGTCAGCAAATAAAATACAGATTTCGTTTTCATACCAAAACTCACTATAAAGCATCTTAGGAATTGGACGATTTTTAGCTTCATCAATCCAATCATTCATTGGTTTTATGTTGAAGCAATTGCTGGCAGTAGTATTATTTACCTTTATATTGCTAGAATTATATTTTAAGTCGGCTTCAAGTTCTAACTTAAATACTGCCGTATCATCTGATATATCTATTATTTTTGTGGTCATTTTGGTTGGTTATTTTATTGTGTTACAGATTGTATGACAAATCGTAATACGTTTTGTCATACAATCTGTAACACAAAGTGTATTACACGTAAATTCTATTTTCAAACGCCCTTTTATTTATGTATTCCCATAAGATTACATAGTCAAAAGCATCGTTAGAACACAATTCGCAAAATCGGAACTTATTGTCTCCAGTACCAAATTCACTAATTAACCGCAGGATATCCACAAGTACTTTTTCGAATTCTAGCTTTAGATCATTTGGAAAGCAATCATTCTTAACGACTTCTAGTACAATTTTTTTTAGATCATCCAAATCGTTTTTTAATCCCCAGTTAATGGGATCCTTAATTTTCTCATACATGAAAGCGAGTAGAAAGATGAATTCATTTGAATTTGGATAATTGTTATCGAATAACGTTTGATTATCAACTTCCTGAATTTGGAGTTCCTTACTGTATGTCGTTAATATGTCTCTCACATTGTCGGATAACGATATGCCTTTTTGATCTGAGTCATCGATTAGCATATTCCTCAATTTTTCAGGAATACGCACGTTTAAAATATCTGATTTCATAATCATCGTTTTTGGTTTAGATAATTAAGAATGTCAATTTTCTTGAATCGAATGGTTCTTTTGTGACGAGTGTAGGGTAGGGTACCGTCCTTTCTCAATTTCCAAAGCGTGACTTCGGAGCAACTTAAAATTTGGCATGTTTCCTTTACCGAAATCCTTTCCTCTACTAATAGAGGAATTTCTGTTTTGCTACCGTTGTGATTTTCTAAATAAAGAAGAACTCTTTGTTGAAGTGTTTTGAGTTCTTGAACCTCTGTTTTGAGATTCTCAAATGATTGTAAAAATTGCTGTGCATTCATATTAATATTAATTAAAATTACTATCGCAAGTAATTTAATTATCTATTAATCAGAAAATTATATATATGTCGGATGTATGTCGGAAATGGTTAAATGTATATCGGAAATTTTAGAAAGTATGTCGGATATCAATTTTTGGCTATTTTTGGACGTCAAACTTCTGCCAATCATCCTTAAATTGAGTAACTCTTTTGTCGTGAGTTCTATTTATTTTCTTTTCATAAGTAACAATTTCAGATGGCGAAAAATCATATTCTGTTTTCATAAATCTCTTAAATTCTTCTTTATTGTCTGTAATTAGATCCAAATCTATTAATGCCTGATACAAGCTAACACTTTTTGCTTTCTCATCATCTACAAAATTTTTTATTTTTGTATTTGTAAACTGATAAGATTCTAATCTTTTAAAAATTTTTTTATATTTCAAAAAATTTACATCATCTTGAAATTTACTGGTAAAGTAATAATCATCTTCAAAACCAAAACGACTATTGAGTTCAACAACAATTTGTTTCCAAGCCTCAAATTTTAAAATTTCTGAAACAAGTTCATTTTCGACAAAATTGCCATCTGTATAAGATTTCCTGTCCCCAATTAAATAATACAAACTTGTTCTTGTATCGGAAAGATTGCTTTTATTTGCTTCCAATTGATAATAAAGCATTTTTAATTTATTAAATGTATGTGTGTGAATAATTCCGTCATCACTTACTTTTTTATCATAAATTGTTATAACATCTTTATAAATGGTATTAAAAATTCCTTTGTAATATTTTAGAGCTTTTTCTTTTTGCTCTTTTAGTTCTAATCCATAAATCTCGTCATTAAATATTTTAAAAAAGGGGAGTTTTATTTCTAAAACTTCTGACTGATATAAATCAATAATAAATTTATAGTATTCATCTATTAGTTCCTTAGTAGGACTTATATGAATAGTTTCAGGAACAGTCATTTTCAAAACATTATTCTCGATATTTATTGCATTTCCAACTAAATTTTTTACAAGCAATTCTTTTTCTAGCATCAAATTTTCAATCTCGATATCTGATAATTCTAGTATTTTAGGATCAAATATTCCAAAATATTTCATTTTTATTTTGATTTAAAAAATTATACTTTAAAGTACTGGTTTTGCCATTGAAGTTCTTCCATTCGAATTTTCGCCTGTTTTATGGCAATAATTTTCTCTATAATTCCAGTTTTCAAATATTGCCCAAGTTTGATAAGCATCATAGGAGTAAGGTTTTTGAGGATCAAATGGAATTCGTATGCCCGTTCTTATGCAATACCCGTATTCTTCATCTTGATTTCTGTTGCCTCTATAATTTGAATATTTTTGATTTACTTTTTCTTCCTCAACAAAATCAGCTTGTTGGTGTATATACTTTTTATGAGATTCCTGTTTTGGTATATTTTTGATTTCAGGCATATACTCTTCTCGTGTTGGTTTTATGTCTGTATCAAATAAGGATAATTCAAAATTCTCATAATATTTTTTTTCAAAATCTCTATTCCTGTAGAGTGCATCGGTTACGTCATGTAGTACTTTTGATTCTACATATTTTTTTGTCAAACCCAAGTAAGCTTTTTTATAAACTGGGCGTTTTATGTAAACACAAGGATTTTCAGTGATAACTTGATAGGTATAGCTCATTGAATCTATAAATAGTTTTTCTAAACTAAGTTTTGAATTTTGGAAATAAATACCATATTCTATATTTTCTGTCATCGATTTACCAAGTAGGTTCAATGATGTTAGTAAAGCCTCGTTTTCATTAGCATAATACTTTGCATGTAAGTTTTTGCAATAAATTATAGCTATGTTACTGAATTCTTTAAATACCTCTAAATCAGCGGGAGTTAAGCTTCTCTGAGTTTCTCCTTCGTTTTTTCCAAAAACAATCACAATTTCAAGTTCAGGATTATTTTTTAGTTTCTTAAAAACAACATTTTTACAATAATCGTCTAGTCTTATAAAAGGGGAAAGAATAATAAGTTCTTTTTTTGCATTCCAGATGATGTCAGTTAGTTTGTCGTCTAATTGTTTTTCGGTAATAAATTCTGCCATTCTTAAAGTTTAAAATAATAGTTTTTGATTTTTTCTGCGATTAGTTTCCTGCGCTGAAGCAGGAATTCTTGGTAGTCTTTTTTAATTAAGTTAGTAAGGTTTCTATTAAATGTTGGTATACCGAGTATTTTTGCATTATTAATAAATAAATGGAAGTTGCTATGTTTTTTTTAAAACTTTATTTTCTTAAGCCCTTCAATAATTAAATCTTCTACATCATTATCAGAGATATTCCCTTTTTTATCCTTGATATATTTCTCGATTTCAGGTGAATTTAATTTCTTCAATATATTTTTAAATTGTATTCCCAATTTGTTTTTAGGTTTTAAATCTAGTGTCAAGGAAAT
The DNA here is from genome assembly GCA_043736705.1 of Flavobacterium sp. Taxonomy (GTDB): domain Bacteria; phylum Bacteroidota; class Bacteroidia; order Flavobacteriales; family Flavobacteriaceae; genus Flavobacterium. The sequence continues at coordinate 16,809 of JAYTBZ010000333.1, forward strand.
CTCATCTTTGTATGACATAAATGGTTCGTAAAATTTATGATAAGCATTTCCAATAGCTCCAGAAAAAGGAATCATTTTAGGTCTGTTTTCTGATTTTCCTCCATTCAAAATTTGATCGTAAGATATGCCTGGGTATGGGTCAATGTAATAAATTTTCTTTATTCCTAGTTGATATGCTTTTTTAGAACATAATTCACATGGACTAGCTGTAGTGAATAGAATTCCGTTCTCAACTCCTTGACCCCCAAGTTTTGTGATTTGTAGCATTGCATTTTCTTCTGCATGAAGAGATCTAGTATGAACTTGATTTGCTTCACCCTCATAATGATTATGGACAGTTTTAAAACAAAAGGAACAATTTTTACCGTTTAAATGTTCAACATTTTTTATATAATCTTTATCAAAATAATCTATCAACGCCTCTTTAAAATTTCCCGGGACTTCATTTTTATATTTGAAATCAGATAATTTTGAAACGTTACCTTTTTCAAACTCACTATAATGAGGATTATTATTAAAATCTTCAATGTTATTTTTGCTTTTTATAAAATCATTTACTTCTCTCAAATTGCAAGGTGTATGACCTTTTGCAACATCATTCCACCCAGTTGATTTTACATAAAATTTTTCATCAGTAATAACAGCACCAACTTTTCTTGAAATACATCCAGAATTTAATTTGGCAGTATTAGCCATTTGCATATTTCTTTCAGAAGAACTTGGAGTAATTAAACCAGGCTGTGAAATCAGAGAAATAAATTTCATTACTTGTTCCTCTCTTGTCAAAAAGCCATTTAAATTATCATTAATAGTAATTTTGTATAAATCAAGCTGCTTCTTTTTTAAATTAAAAATATGATAGTCACTTTTTTGAATGCAATTTTCTACATCGGGTGATGAAAATTTTCCTTTTGAAAAATCAGTAGTTTTATATTCAATTTCATCAAGTTCGAAAAGTTTTTTTACCAAAATTTCTCTTTCTATTTCATTAGGAATTTTTTGTTCGAGTCGTTCATTGACTCTTATTTCAGCATTATTTAAAATATCTTTAGTTGCAATCATATAAAACGCAGAATACCGTTCTTTAAAAAACATTATTTCTAATGAATTTCTTAACGAGTCAATAACAATCCTAGTTGGTCTTATTTTTTTATTATAATTCTTTCTAGCTTTAATTAATTTATTTAATAAGAATGCAATTGAATAAATGTTTTTAATATCACTATCATCATCACCAATTGGATCTCCTGTACTTCGAATGTTACAAGAAATTCTATGCAATAAAAGTGTTCTTTTATAATATCCATTTTCTTCTAATACTTTGAACATTTCATTAGCATAATTTTTAAATGACGGTTCGAAAAATAATCTATTTAATTTTTCCAGCTCGATTTCATCGAATGACTTTTTAAAATCTTTAAATTCTTTAATTTCTTCAACAAGTAATCTATATTCTTCAGTTTTATTAAGATTAATTATTTTATTTAAAATATTTTTGACTTCAATTTTATTGTTATCTCCTTTTTTTTCTAAATAATATTTTGAAAGTAACTCTTTCATTTTGTTTAAATCGCCTCCATATCTATTAATTATATAAAATAGTAAAACATCTTTATATTTAATTACTTCAAATGGAATCCAATTATTTTTGTGTTCAATATAATTTTTACAAATTGAATATTTTCTTTGAAAAATTTTATCTTCAATCTCATCAATATTTCTAATTTCATTTTTTAATATGTCTATTTTACTCTCTAAAATACTAGATATAACAGAACACCCAGAACCAGTTCTTCCTGTAACTCCGATTACCGTAAAATCCCTTCTTAATGAATATAATTGATTCAAATCCATTTTTTATTTTTTTAATAATTATTCTATTCTTTTATCTTTTCCCCACTGAAACCTTATGACTTTCTATCTATTTCTTTTCATCAGGTTTGACAATAATCTTTGGCTTCAATGAGTTTGATGGAGTAGGGACAATTCTTCCTGCTGTAACTTTAGTTCCAAGGGGTTCTATATTGTCTACTTGTTTTAAAGCGTCATTTAAGAGACTATTTATTTTTTTATCCATCTTGTTTTATTTTTTTGGATTATGAGTAGGCCTGTTCTGCGGAGGTGGCGGAATTGTTCTCCCTTTTTCTTCTGTTAGAGGTTTTGGTTGCTGCGGCGCTGGGTTGTTACCTTTGTTAGTGTTATCCATACTATAAATATTTATTGTTACAAATGTTATTAATGAAGCTATCCCAATAATTAGCGACCAAATTGACACTCTATTTAATCTGTTGATTATCCTATTTCTTACTTCAATATTCCTGAAAATTGTTTCGAATTTTTCTTCATCGATCTCCTTAATCGTAGTATCTGAATCAATTATTGATTTGTAATGTGAATAGAGATTAGATAGTAAGGTTACAACCATTAAAAACATTCCTGTTATTACAAATGGTTTACAGATTGCTTTTTCTAATGGAACTATTTTTTCAAAAAAAGTTAATGAGAGTACAAGTCCACCCGAAGCTAATATGTTGATATATTTCTCGAAATCATCTTGACTTTTGCTTTTGTTTTCTGTTACTGCATTTCTATACTCAATCCATTCCTGACGAATAGTTTCCTTCCTAATTTCTTCTTCTGGATTTTCCATATTTATTAATTTGATTCCACAATCTTTATCTCTTCCTCTGTCAAACCATACAACTCATAAACCATGGCGTCTATTTCTTGCTCTAAATAGCTAGTGTCGGCTTTTGGATCTTCTTTTTTGAGAGCTAAAATTTGTTCGACTTTATTTATAAAGGGTTGTTGGGATTCATTTTCAATTTTTACTACAGGAAAGAGCTCAATTGTTTCCATAAGAATTGTTGGAAATAATTTTCTGTTTGATTTTGGAGCAGTTTCAACTTGCCAATAACTAAAAAGTGTGCTATTAAGTAATGCTAAAAAATACTTTAAGTTCATATTATTATCAGTCAATATTCCATTAAACATTGATTGATTGTTATAATAGGTACCTTCTACAAAACTAGAAAAAACTTTATATTTCCCACCAGTTGTTATTTCTCTTACTAAAATTCTCGGACCCGAGAAATATTTTTTTGGTCTTTGGAAGGCCAACCAAGGTCCATAACTAAGCCATTTCTCTTTATTCCAGTTAATACAATATCTACCAACATCCTTTCCTGCAAGTTCTTTTCCAAATGTTTCATCTTTTTGATAATCAAGTGTCCAAGGTCTAGTTTGCATAATATCTTCAACTTGTTCTGAAGTAAACTTTAACGATAAATGTTGTCTAGAATATACCCCTAATCCCTTTTTCCAGGAACTAAATGTTTTTAACGGAATATTAGTTTTCAATTTAGAAAGTAAATCATTTGAGTTTTTATTTTGGTTGAGATTAAAGTTGTAATTATCATTTTTAAACCATTGTATTGTTTCAATAAATTTTATTTTAGTTTCAGTTGGTAAATCGAAATATTCCACTTTACTCTTAGCGACACTATTTTTAATAAATGTGATTACTGGTTCTAGCTGTGCTTCTTCAAAAGGATTGTTGCTGACTGTATTAATTCTAAACACCGAATAATTTTCTAAAATGTGTAATCTTAGATTTGAGGCTTGATTTAAGTTTAGAATTACATCTGGAACAATGAAGCTATGATAACCTCCTTTATTCAAAATATAAAGTGTTTTTTCGTAGAAAAGCCTAAACAAGTCATATTTTTTTCCTTGAATAGTTTTGTAACTATCTTGGAAGAACTTAATTTCATCCTTTTTTAATTTAGTAACATACGGTGGATTCCCAATCACCACATCGAATCCCAAGAAATCACCGTCATCATTCAACACATCAGGAAATTCAAAACGCCATTCAAAAGCATTTTCGTAAATCTTGTTGCTTTTTATTTCTTCAATTTCTATGTCCAGCGTTTTTATGTCGGCGCCCAAAACATTTACTTTTTTGTTCCACTCGCTTTGTTCTTTCTTGCTTCTTTCAAAAAGACCAACCTGTTGCGTATAATTAAAAAGTTCGCCTTTTAGTTTTTCCAGTTTTAATTTCTTAGGATCGTTTGTGCCTATTTCACTTCTAAAATTGCTTTTTATATCACTGATCAAGCGTTCCATTTCTCGCTTTTGTTCCTTGCTTTCGGCATTTCTATAGGTAGAAACGGCTAGTTTATAACTTTCAATATTCCATTTACTTTGCTTAAGCGCTTTTTTTAAATCCGCATCTAATCCAAAACGGCTTATTAAGGAGTTCCCACATTTTATATTAATGTCAATGTTGGGTAATGTTTCCAGTTCATTGGAATTGGTTTTGTAATAGGCATTTTTCAATAATTCAATCCACAACCGCAAACGGCAAATTTTTACTGAGTTGGGGTTTATGTCAACACCAAACAAACAATTCTCAATGATGGTTTGCTTTTCGTGAAATAAGGTTTCTTGTATGCGTTGGCTTTCTTTATTCTTAGGATTGTATTGAAATGGGATGCCATCTTCATCGGTCACCATCAATTCATCATTAACTACTTCAAATTGGTATTCTTTCAGTCGGTTGCCATTATGGTCTTGCAAAACCCGTAAATCATTTTTAATAGCAATGATTTCATTCAAAGCTGAAACTAAGAAGTGTCCGGACCCAACGGCAGGATCACATATTTTTAGGCTGTTTATAATTTCGTTAGCTTCTTTTCTGTCTTCAATTTTATCATAAAGGGAATCAAAATCGTTACAATCCCAATATTTGGTTTCATTGAACTTTTGTACTACGGCTCGACGTATCGTTTCTTTACACATGTACATCGTAATGAAACTCGGTGTAAAGAACGAGCCATCTTTGTATCCATTTATTTTTTCAAATATCAATCCTAATACTGAGGCATTAATCAGGGTTTTGTTATCTTCCTGTATGTCCTCACTTCCTTCACTGGCAAAGTCATAAGCATCTAAGAAGGAGAAGAAATAATCTAATGCTTTTTGAGTGCCTGTATTTTTCTTTCCTAGATTGTCTTTAATTACAGTTGAAGAGAGTAGGGGTAAGGTAACGCTATCTTCCAGTTGTGAAATAAACAAGGTTTCATGTTCTAAATCTGTTGGTTCAAATAAAGAACTGTTTAAGTATGGGACTTTTGCAAAATCAGTGAATACTCTTTCGTTACGTTCTTCTGATTTCTTTGCCAAAACCTGAAAGAATAAACTATTAAGGTTGTCGTAGTCTTTTATTAAATGGGAATTTAAAAAAGAATAACTTTTGTCTCCTTTATGGTAGGTAATTAATTGCGCTTCTAATAATTTTAAAAACAAAATACGATTCACCCAAGTAATAGTCAGTTCTAATGCCACGGTAAAAAGCCGTTCTTCATTAGTATCTCCGTATTGTTTTGGGTTTTGTAATCGGGTTATTTTATCTAAACTATCCAGCTGCTCAATAGCATTCTCCAATAGAGAACCGGAGTTTCTTTTTCCTTGTTTGTGGCGTTCAATTAGTTTTTTTCCGCCTTCTTTTACTTCGGTTAAACCAATGATATGAAGTAATTCACTGTAAAAGTTCTTGTCCAGTGAATTGCTGTCATTTGCAAAAGATAACTTTAATAAATGCTCCGGAGAAAGTAATTTATAAAGAGCCACTAAGAGTTTATCATCTTCCTTGTCTACATTTCGCAACGGTTTATCATATTTACGAATATCAAAATGAGCAAATTCAATACCGTTTTGCAACCCTTCAATAAATGGCTTTGCAATTTCTTTATAGAAATAATCCGTTGTTTTTCCTGATAATCGCCCTTCTTCAAAATCAACAAATTGTTTTGCAAAGGGTTTGTTTTCTGCAAATAATTTGTTGAAGAGTTGTGCATCAAAAACAAACCATTCATATATATTGGTAACAACTAAATGTTTTAATTCGGTGTTTTTATGGGTGATACGTTCCCGCATATAATACAAAACAAGCTCTTGCAAGGCTTTTCCATTCAGGTTTGCAACAGTAATCATCTCTGTTTTGTTGACTGGACTTTTGGCTTCAATGATTACTCCAACATTAGTTTTGGCATCTTTCCCGTTGTGAATCACTAAATCATTACGTCCTTTTGTATTCACAGAATAGTTGGGATCGTAATAGGTTTTCTTCAAGAAATCAATCACTAAGTTTTTATGAAACTCCTCGCTTTCCTTTTCATTGATTGAATCTAAAATCTGTATCAAATTCGTTTTAAAACTCTCAATGTGAGTACGATTTGGTTTGATTTTGAGAAAAGCTTTGTTTAGTGCTTTGCGAGGTTCTAGAAGTATTGTATTCATGAGTGTATTTCAGAATTCTTAGTTATCAAACTTACTATTAAAAAAGGACAACTACAATTTGCATCATACTATTTATCTGACTATTTTTAGTTGTTTTCAAATATAGTCATCTGTGGACACACTTCTTTACGACTTTCCTTATTTTGGATGTAAAAGAATGGCTTCTGAAACGGTTTCCTATTACAATAAATGGGAGTAATCCTCTGGCAAAGCTGCATCAATATCACGGAGGTATTTCTCTAGAGCTTGCATCGTTTGATGCCCAGTGATTTCCATTAATTTGCTTTTGGTTTCATTAGGGGTAAGTGTTTTGTTAAATTCTTTATACAAATTAGTTATGGATGTGTGTCTGAAACTATACAGTCCGTAATCATCATTTAAACCAAAATGATCTTTAACAACTTTAAATTTTTTTGAAAAATAATCTCTTCGATTATTTTCTTCAGCTTCCCATTCTCCTCCAAATTTTGTAGGTGTGAATAAATAATGATTTTTATTCATCTGTGAAAAGTCGGGCAATAAGTCAATGATTTTTTGCGGAATGATTTTAACTTTCACGGCTTTATTTTTTGCTCTCACAAATAATTTTTTCCCTTCTAGATCTAGATCATTAATTTTAAGCCTGTTTACTTCAATTGGCCTTAATAAATTATAAATAATAAATTGAGTGTACAGCAGTAGAATAGGATCGTTTACTTTTAAATAGTTTAGAATATCGCTTTCTTGTTTTACCGAATAAGTTTTGTTTCTCTCGGGTGTAGCTTTAAGTATGCTGATATTTTTTACAAAATTAGTACTCATTAATTCATTGTCAACTAAAACTTGTACCAATGAACTTAAATCGGCTCTGGTATTATTCCGATTAGTAGCTCTTGAAGTCTCCAAGATGAAATTCAAATAATCATTGAGTATTTTTTTGTTTAAAGTTGAAATACTGGAACTGGATTTAATATCATTATCGTCCAGCCAAGTCAAAAAACGTTTTATTCTTCCTTGATAATTGTTATAAGAAGCTTTTCCTAAAATATTAATCTTGTTTTTTAAACCGAATTCAAAGGCTTCTCTGATGGTTTTCTCTTTTTCAATTACAACTGATACTTGTTCGGAAATAATTTCTTTTTTTACAATGACCTCATTAGTAGTATTGACTGGATTGACTTTGCCGAAATATTTGTTGGTTAATGGAGAGTTGTCATGAAAAGGGTTATAACCTTTTTTCAAAAGGATAGATAAATTCTGTTGAACCCTTTGCAAATACTCCAATCTTTCTTTTGCAGTTTTTATTCTATTGGCGTCTAATTTCACATTAGTTTGCCGTTCAAACTTTCCTGTTTCAGGATTTCGGAAGGAGTAATACACATACCATTGTTTCGAAATAGCCTCGTTTTGTTCTTGTTTTGAAAGCTTATTCCATTTGGAAATATCGACTTTTCCAGTAAAGATTTTAGGTTGAGAATAGTTGGTTTTCATTGGCAAATCGTGTACTGTATCGTGTACTGCCAGTAAAAGTAACAAAAGTTTAGACATAAAAAAACGGATTAGTTGACACTAATCCGTGATTTACTTGACATTAAGTCTGTAGCGAGACCGAGATTTGAACTCGGGACCTCAGGGTTATGAATCCTGCGCTCTAACCGACTGAGCTATCTCGCCATTATTCAAGGTCAATTACTATCCCTGAATGCGGGTGCAAATATAAAAATAATATTAATGCATGCAAACATAATATTAATAAAAAAAAATATTTTTAAAAACGTTTTTTTTTCGGATTTATATTCTATATATTTCCAAAAAATTAAATGTAGCTCATGGATCAAAAAGTACGTTACGAAATCGAGTTTCCCATAAATTCTTCTCCCCAATTATTATATCAATATATATCAACTCCTTCGGGTTTATCGGAGTGGTTTGCTGATAATGTAAATTCCCGAGGTGAATTTTTTACTTTTATTTGGAATGACTCTCAAGAAAAAGCGAGACTTTCCTCAAAGAAAACGGGAGAAAAAGTAAAATTCAAATGGGTTGATGAGCAAAGCAAAGACACAGAGTACTTTTTTGAATTGCATATTTTGGTAGATGAGCTTACCAAAGATGTATCGTTAATGGTAGTTGATTTTGCAGATAAAGATGAAGTTGATGAAGCAACATTGTTATGGGAAAATCAAATTTCCGACCTGAAACATCTAATAGGATCCGTATAGTAAAATCATATTTTATACCTTATATTTGCCCTGAATAAAATTTAGGGCTTTTTTTATGATTAATTTTAATGGAACTATTATATCGGAAGATGCGTCTGTATTGACAAAAAACCGAGCTTTTTTGTATGGTGATGCTGTTTTTGAAACAGTTAAAATTAGGGACAAAAAGATACTTTTTCTAGAAGACCATTATTTTAGGTTAATGTCTGCCATGCGAGTACTACGTATGGAAATCCCAATGAATTTTACCATGGAATTTCTTGAAGAGCAAATCCTTTCTATAGTTGAAAATAATCAAGTAATTGATTCTGCTCGTGCCCGAATTACAGTATATAGAAATGAAGGAGGGTATTATTTGCCTCAAAACAACACAGTTTCGTACCTTATTCATGCTGTAGGTATAGAAAATAAAGCATATTCAATTGAAAACAAAAGATATGAAGTGGATTTGTATAAAGATTTTTACATCACAAAGCAACTTCTCTCTTCTCTCAAAACAACCAATAAAATCATAAACATAACTGGAAGCATTTATGCCAATGAAAATGGATTGGATAATTGTTTGTTGTTAAATGATAGTAAAAATGTTGTTGAGGCGTTACAAGGAAATATCTTTATGTTACAAGGAAATAAACTCATAACACCACCAATTTCCGAAGGATGTTTAAATGGCGTAATGAGACGGCAAATTCTAGGTTTAGCAAAAAAAATAGAGAATATGGAGGTTGTGGAAGGAGTCATTTCTCCATTTGATCTTCAAAAAGCAGACGAATTGTTCATTACAAATGTTATAAAAGGAATTCAGCCCATAACACACTACCGAAAAAAAGAATTCAGTACAAATATGGCCCTGAGATTAACAGCCAAACTTAACGAAATGATAAGTGTTTCTTAATTTAAATACGGATTTTCTGGAGCGTTAGACCAAATAAGGTACTCTCCACCCAATTCTAAAATTTGCTCTTTCCAAAAATGTGTAGCGGATTTTCCAATAATTTTATTTTCGTAGCTGTTTGAGGTTATAATCCAAGAATTGCTTTCCATTTCATTTTCTAATTGGTTTTCATCCCAACCAGTATATCCCAGAAAGAATCTTATATTATCATTATTAATAGCACCTTTATTAATTAATTCCTTAGTAGATTCAAAATCGCCTCCCCAGTAGATTCCGTTTGAGATTTCAATACTGTTAGGGATCAATTCAGGTATGTTATGAATAAAATAAAGATTGTCCTGCTCTACAGGGCCGCCATTGTATATTTTAAATCGCGCGGTTATATCAGGGATTAAATCATGAATAGTATATTTTAAAGGTTTGTTAATTATAAAACCAACGGAACCTTCAGTATTATAATCCGCTAATAAAATTACCGATCTGTTAAATGATAGATCCCCAATTATCGAAGGTTCTGCAATAAGCAAATTTCCTTTCTTAAGTTTATCTGTAATCATCGGAATGTATTTTTTACTAAATTTAAGTTTTTTATTATAATAAAGCAAAATAAAATCGTTGAAACACATAAAAAAACCTTCCATTTGGAAGGTTTTGATTATATTGGTGTAACTAAAATTAGTTTACTGCACCTTCTAATTCTGCACCTGCTTTAAATTTTACTACATTTTTTGCAGCAATTTGTATAGTTTTTCCTGTTTGAGGATTTCTACCGTCTCTTGCAGCTCTTGCTGAAACTGACCATGATCCGAAACCTACTAAAGATACTCTTCCACCTTTTTTCAAAGTTTCGCCTACATTACCTAAAAACGACTCTAAAGCTAATTTTGCAGCAGCTTTTGTTATTCCTGCATCAGCAGCGATAGCATCGATTAATTCTGATTTGTTCATAATAATTAGTTATTAATTGTTGGTTAAAAATATTGTTGATACACAAATTTAATGGGAAATACGTTCCTTGCAAGACTTTTGCCCGTTTTTAGCATGTTTTGTTAATAACTTATTTTTTTTGTTAACAAGCTAGTCTGTATTCTTAGTTAAAATCGACGAAGTACCCGTTTTATTGATGTTAATAAGCTTTAGCTTCCTCTGAAAATGCAATTCCATTAAGCAGTTCTGAAGTACTCATCTTTTTTTTGCCAGGAAATTGCAAGTTTAAAATTTGCATAAATCCATTTTCTACCGCGATTTTCATCTCCTTTTTGGTACAAATTAGACTTCCAATACGGAAGTTATGCTGTTCTAAAACAATTGAAGCATCATATATCTTAACATTCCATTCCTCGTTTTTATCTTGAATGAAACACCAAGCGGTAGGATACGGACTCAAACCTCGAATCAAATTATTGATTTCTAAAGCCGATTTAGTCCAGTCTATTTTACAATTCTCTTTATTTAGCTTGTAAGCCGTTTTATTTTGGGCAGTATCTGTTTGAATAATTGTAGAAACGGTACCTTTTTCGATCATTTCCAGAGTAGTAATAACAGTTTTGCTACCCAGATCCATCAGTCGGTCATGTAGTTGTCCGGCATTTTCGGTTTCTTCAATAGGAGTTTCGGAACTTAAAATTATAGCACCAGTATCGATTTTATCATCAATAAAAAAAGTAGTAACACCGGTTATAGTCTCACCATTTATGATCGCCCAATTGATAGGTGCAGCTCCACGATAATTGGGCAGGAGTGAAGCGTGAAGGTTGAAAGTTCCTAACGAGGGCATTTCCCAGACTACTTTAGGTAACATTCTAAATGCGACTACGATTTGTAAATTAGCATTCAACGATTTTAATTCTAATAAAAAATCTTCATCTTTTAAATTTACAGGCTGTAATAATGGTAGGTTATTTACCAGCGCATACTCTTTTACTGCTGAAAATTTTAATTTCTGTCCACGACCAGCAGGTTTGTCTGCAGCGGTAATAACGCCCACAACTTCGTAGTTTTTTTTTAGTATCGTATCTAATATTCCCACAGCAAATTCGGGTGTTCCCATAAAAACAATTCGTAATTTTTCCATTATGATTTTAAAGTATATTTGTTATTTGGTTTAACCAAAATCGTGTTGTTTTCTAATAAATATTGAAGGACAGCAATAACTTCTTCAGGATTATTTTTAGTCCGGGACTGTATGTCTCTCGAATTTAGATTTTCAGATTGTAACAAGTTTACTATTGCAGTAGCTAGTGATGTGTTGTCTTTTTGCTTGTTTTTCTTGGTGATGCAAAAAGAACAAATTCCACAATCAAAAGCTGCTTTTTCTCCAAAATAAAGCAAGATCAGCTTGTTTTTGCAAACCTTTTTATCAGAAATATAATTCAAAACAGATTGAAGTTGTTCCTTTTTTAATTGATTTTGATTTTCTAAATATTTTGAAACCCGACTTATTGTTCTTTCATCTTCTCGAACTTCATTAAAAATTAATGTAGAATCATTATTTTTTGATTGGTAATCGATAATCTCTTTTGTTTTTAATTTCTGCAAGACTGCTTGTATTTCTGTTTCGTTATGGTTTGATTTTTTGGCAATTAATGGCAAGTTAAATGCGGTTTTCATTTCATAAATTCCAGGATACGTTCGCAATATTGCCAAAATAATTTCTTCATCATTCGGATTCAAACTCATGTACCGTATCACTTCTTTGGAAGGAATAAGAAATTGCATGGAGATTTTTTCAGAAAATTCTTGAGACAAATTAATAATTCCTTGTCTATCCAGAAATTGCATGGCATTGTAGGTTTTTAAAGTTGGAAACCCATACTTCAAACAAAAATGATGCAAATTGAAGGTAAATTGCTCGTTTATACCTTCTCCGTACGCAATTTGAAAGTAGTTGCAAAGCTTGACATACATGAGGTTCAAAAACTTTTTATCAGGAAGAATATTTATAAATTGGTTTTCAGCCTGAATATAATCTGAAGGACTTGTTAATAAAATAGCAAATGCTTTTTCACCATTTCGGCCAGCACGACCTGCTTCTTGATAGTAATTTTCTAAATTTTCAGGCAGTTGAATATGGATTACAGTTTTTACATTGGCTTTATCAATTCCCATTCCGAAAGCATTGGTAGCCACAATAACGTTTGCGTCCTCATTCATCCACAATTGCATGTTTTTATCTTTTTCTTTAGATGAAAGTCCACCATGATAATAGGTTGCTTTAAATCCTAACGAATTTAATTGCGCCGAAATGTCTAAACAAGATTTTCTGTTGCGAACATAAATGATAGAAGATTCAGGGTTTTTCTTTAAAATTTGTTCAATTCTAAAAAGTTTATCTTCTACTTCAAAAACCATATATGCGATATTTTCTCTTGCAAATGATTTCTCAAAAACGTGCACATCACGCAATCCCAATTCTGTACTAATATCTTCTTTAACTTTTGGAGTTGCAGTTGCTGTTAATGCTAAAAAAGGTGTTTTTGGGAAATGTTTTTTTAGTATTGAAATCTTCAAGTAAGCTGGACGAAAATCGTGTCCCCATTGTGATACACAATGCGCTTCGTCTATAGTGATTAAGTTGATTGGAAGATTTTTGATGCGGTCTAAAATCCAGTCTGATTGTAAGCGTTCTGGTGATAAATAAAGAAATTTATAATTTCCGAATTGGCAATTGTCCAGTAAATCAATCATTTCTTCAGATCGGATACCGCCAGTTAAGGCTATGGCTTTGATGTTTCGCTTTTGCAAATTAGCCACTTGGTCTTTCATTAATGCAACCAAAGGTGAAATTACTAGACAAATACCATCATTCATCATGGCGGGAATCTGGAAGCATATAGATTTTCCTCCTCCGGTAGGCATCAAAGCAAACGTATCTTGACCACTTAAAACGGAATCAATAATTTCTTTTTGCAGCGACCTGAATTTGTCGTGTTTCCAATATTTTTGAAGAATAGCTAACGCTTCTTGCATAAATTACAGATTTCATTTCGTAGAAAACATCCCAAATTGTAAATACTAAACTAAAAAATTAGTTGGAAATTTCATCTAAGATAAAAAGAATTCTGTTATCAAGGGTGTCTTTAGGAACTTCTATAAGTTCGTAACCGTAACTTTGGTAGGTTTCTATAAGGTGATTGTAGATAAGTTTAGCTTGTTCGAAGTTCTCATAACGTTCGTGATCACTAATGTAAATTTCCTCCCAAGGTGGCAAAATAAATATTTTTGAGTACGTATGTTCGCGACAAGCACGATCAAAAGAAGTGGGGTAGCTATCGCCAATGTAGTGCATGTAAGCCAAAACATCTGGAATTCCACGGTCAATAAATACAACTTTATGTGGCTCTTTATATGCGTTTTGAAACTGTTTTTTTCTGCCTTCAAGAAGTAATTCACTAAAGAGCAGTGGTTTTTCAAGGAATAATTGCTCAATTCCTTGTTTTTTTGCTTCCAAAGTTACTTCCCGAGAAATTTCAGGATAACAACAATGTCCTTTGGCTATCAATCCATCAATGATAGTTGTTTTACCTGTTCCTGGACCGCCAATGATAACTATGATTTCTTTCTGCACTTT
>JAYTBZ010000334.1:0-13447 GCA_043736705.1 Flavobacterium sp.
TTTCATTATTGCTCTCAAGCGATGTGTTAATGGTATGCATGTAAATCATCATATTTAAAAACCCGTTTGAGTACATCAAACGGGTTTTTTATTACCTCATATTGTACTCAAACATCATCATTCTAAAAAAATAAAAACAAAAAATGAGTACATTAAAAATTGCAATTCAAAAATCAGGTCGTTTAAACGAAGACAGCATTCAAATCCTAAAAGATGCCGGTATTTCAATTGATAACGGAATCGATCAATTAAAAGCAGAAGCATCTAACTTTCCTCTTGAAGTTCTCTATTTAAGAAATTCAGATATTCCACAATATTTAATGGATGGCGTAGTAGATATTGCTATTGTTGGAGATAATTTATTAGTTGAAAAAGGTGGAAATATCGAGGTAATTCAAAAATTAGGTTTTTCAAAATGCAAAGTATCTGTTGCGGTACCTAAATCATTTGATTACAAATCGATTAAAGATTTAGATGGTATGCGTATTGCAACTTCCTATCCTAAAACAGTTCTTGATTTCTTTAATTCTAAAGGCGTTACGGTTGACATTCACCAAATTTCAGGTTCTGTAGAAATTGCTCCAAACATTGGTCTTGCTGATGCTATTGTGGATATTGTATCTAGCGGTAGCACCTTATTCAAAAACAATTTAAAAGAAGTTGAGGTTATTTTCAAAAGCGAAGCAGTTTTAGCCGTTTCCCCAAAAGTAAGTCCGGAGTCTCAAAAGATAATTGACACTTTAAAATTCCGAATCGAATCTGTTCTACGAGCTAGAAAATCTAAATACATTTTGATGAATATACCAAACGATAAAATCGAGGCAGTAGGTAAAATTCTTCCTGTTTTACGAAGTCTAACTGTGTTGCCATTGGCTCAAGAAGGTTGGAGTAGCGTACACTCTGTGATTGACAAAGATACTTTTTGGGATGTTATCGATCAATTGAAAGAGGCTGGAGCCGAGGGAATTTTAGTATGCCCAATTGAAAAAATGGTCCTGTAAGAGTTTTAAATTATAAGTTATGAATTATGAGTTTTAAGAACTAAATAATTCTATTTTTTAAATTTTGAATAAAATTAAAAATGAACAAAATATACAATCCAAAACCAGAAACGTGGTCTGCTATTTTAGAACGGCCAACAAAAACGGTAGATGACATTGAAGCTACAGTAAAAGAAATTTTCAAGGAAGTTCAGAAAAAAGGGGATGAGGCTGTGGCCAAATATACGTCGCTTTTTGATGGAGTTGCAGTTGACATAATCGAAGTTTCAAAAGAGGAGATTGATACGGCTGTTGCGAGTGTATCAAAGGAATTAAAAGCAGCGATTGCTTTAGCAAAAGAAAATATAACCAAATTTCACAAGGCTCAAAAAACAAACCGAGTAGCAGTAGAAACGATAGAAGGCGTGAACTGTTGGCAAGAAAAACGACCGATTCAAAAAGTAGGGTTGTATATTCCGGGAGGAACAGCACCCTTATTTTCAACAGTATTGATGCTTGCTGTTCCTGCAGAAATAGCAGGTTGCAACGAAATCGTGTTGTGTTCGCCACCAGATAAAAATGGAAACATAAATTCTGCCATCTTGTTTGCTGCTAATTTATGTGGAGTTACTAAAATTTTAAAAGTAGGTGGCATTCAGGCTATTGCAGGATTAACATTTGGTACCGAAACCATTCCTAAAGTATATAAAATCTTTGGACCAGGAAATCAGTTTGTTACTGTAGCAAAACAATTAGCAACTCAATTTGGCGTTGCCATTGATATGCCTGCAGGACCATCTGAGTTGTTAATCGTGGCTGATGATACTGCAGTTCCCGCTTTTGTCGCCTCTGATTTACTGTCACAAGCAGAACATGGAGCAGACAGTCAGGTAATTTTGGTTTCGACGTCAAAGAAATTAATAGATGCGGTAGAAAAGGAAGTTCAAATCCAAATCAAAGCTTTGCCTAGAAAAATAATTGCTGAAAAAGCAATTGCTAATTCTAAATTAATTTTTGTTGAAAACGATACCATTGCTTTAGATTTAATCAATGAATACGGACCAGAGCATTTTATAATTAACTCCGAATTTGATGATTATTATAGTAATGGCGTTTGTAATGCAGGATCTGTTTTTATTGGGAATTATACTCCTGAAAGCGCCGGTGATTATGCATCAGGAACCAATCACACCTTACCAACAAATGGTTATGCTAAAAATTATAGCGGTGTTAATCTAGATAGTTTTACAAAAACAATGACTTTTCAAAAAATAACTGAAAAAGGAATTCAAAATATAGGAAAAGCTATTGAAATCATGGCGGAAGCCGAGGGATTACAAGCGCACAAAAATGCAGTTACATTACGATTAAAAGCAATTGAAAATGAAAAATAGTTTTGATATAGACAATTTAGTACGGGAAAACGTAAAAACAATGAAGCCGTACTCTTCTGCTCGCGACGAATTTGAGGATTTTGATACTGCTGATATGATTTTTTTAGATGCCAATGAAAATCCGTTTGAGAACGGAGTGAATCGCTATCCAGACCCACAACAAATGAGTGTAAAAGCTGTTTTGGCAAAGCAAAAAAATGTAAAAACGAATCAAATTCTGTTGGGTAACGGAAGTGATGAAGTATTGGATTTATTGTTCAGAGCTTTTTGTGAGCCAAAAAAAGATAACGTGATTACCTTACCGCCAACTTACGGAATGTATGGCGTTTTGGCTAACATCAATGCTGTTGAAAACAAAGAAGTGTTACTTTCAGAAGATTTTCAACCGCAAATAGAAAAAATTATTAAAGCGGTTGACGCTAATACCAAAATTATCTTTTTGTGTTCACCGAATAATCCAACGGGCAACTCATTCTCGGATGAAAGTATAGCGTATCTTTTGCAAAATTTCAAAGGTTTAGTGGTTATTGACGAAGCGTACATCGACTTTTCTAAAAAGGACAGTTGGATCAACGAGCTTGATGAATATCCTAATTTAGTTATTACCCAAACACTATCAAAAGCATACGGTTTAGCTGGAATACGATTGGGAGTTTGTTATGGTTCGGCAGCTGTAATTGCAGTTTTAAATAAAATAAAACCACCATACAATGTAAATGAGTTGACTCAAAAAAGAGCTTTAGAAAGATTAGAAAATAAAGATAAAATAAAATCAGAAATAGATTCAATAATAGCGCAAAGAGACAAATTATTTAAAGTTTTACTTGATATAAAATTTGTTCAAAAAATCTATCCAACAGAAGCTAATTTTATCCTTATAAAAGTAGATGATGCCAATAAAAGGTACGCTGAATTAATTGCAAAAGGAATTGTAATTAGAAATAGAACTACCCAAGCGCTTTGCGAAAATACGCTGCGTTTGACAGTAGGAACGGAACAAGAAAATAAAAAATTAATTGAGGTGTTAAAACAACTTTAAACCTTAAACTTTAAACTTTTTTAATGAAAAAAATACTTTTTATAGACCGTGACGGAACTATGGTTTTAGAACCAAATGATTATCAACTAGACAGTTTCGAGAAATTAGAATTTTATCCGAATGCTTTTCAATATTTAGGAAAAATCGCTACAGAATTAGATTTTGAACTCGTTATGGTGACCAATCAAGACGGTTTGGGAACTGATTCGCATCCAGAAGCTAATTTCTGGCCTGTTCATAATTTAATTATGAAAGCCTTTCAAAATGAAAGCGTGGTTTTTAGTGAAGTGCTAATTGACAAAACCTTTCCACATGAAAACGCACCAACACGCAAGCCCGCTACTGGTTTGCTAACTAAATACATTGATAATCCAGAGTATGATTTAGAAAATTCATTCGTAATTGGAGACCGAATTACCGATGTAGAATTAGCTAAAAATTTAGGCTCAAAAGCAATTTTCATCAATACGGACGAAGCATTAGGTGGTGATGAAATCGCTTCTAAAAGAGAAGAATTAGATCCTATTATTGCATTACAAACCAAGGATTGGAAAGTGATTTATGAATTTTTAAAATTAGAAGAGCGTTCAGCAACCATTTCAAGAAAGACGAACGAAACCGATATTTATATTAATCTGAACCTTGACGGAACCGGGAAAAGTAAAATTGAAACAGGAATTGCTTTTTTTGATCATATGCTCGACCAAATTGCGCGTCACGGACAAATGGATCTAGAAATTCTTGTAAAAGGAGATTTAGAAGTAGATGAACACCACACCATTGAAGATACTGCTATTGCACTTGGAGAAGTTTTTGCAAAAGCATTAGGCAATAAATTAGGTATTGAACGTTATGGTTTTTGTTTGCCAATGGACGACTGTTTGGCGCAAGTGGCTATCGATTTTGGAGGCAGAAATTGGCTGGTTTGGGAAACCGAATTCAAACGGGAAATGGTTGGTAAAATGCCAACAGAAATGTTTTTTCACTTCTTTAAATCGTTCTCCGATGGAGCCAAAGCGAACATCAACATCAAGGCAGAAGGTACAAATGAGCATCACAAAATTGAAGCCATTTTCAAGGCTTTTGCCAAAGCGATAAAAGTAGCCGTGAAACGCGATACAGAGAAAATGATTTTACCAAGCACGAAGGGGATGCTTTAATAATTATGAATTATAAATTATGAATTATTAAGTGTTTAATGCTTAATGGAGCTTAATTTCTTAATGGTTAAAAAAAAATGAAAATAGTAATCATAAATTACGGAGTTGGAAATATTCAAAGTATCATGTTTGCAATTGAAAGATTAGGTTTTAAAGCAGTGCTTAGTAATGATTGGAAAGAAATAAAAGCGGCAGATAAAATAATTTTTCCAGGTGTAGGCGAGGCAAGTTCTGCCATGAGAATGCTTGTTGACAGCGGACTTGATGTACTTATTCCAACCTTGAAACAGCCCGTTTTGGGTATTTGCTTGGGTATGCAATTGATGTGCAATAAGTCACAGGAAGGAAATACAATTGGTTTGGGAATTTTTAATGTTGATGTGGTAAAATTTACGCCAAAAGTGAAGGTGCCGCAAATGGGTTGGAACCAAATTTATAATTTGAAATCGCCTTTATTTAAAGGAATTGCTGAAAACGAATACATGTATTTAGTTCACAGTTTTTACGCACCCCTTTGTCCTGAGGCCATTGCTACAACCAATTACGAGTTGGAGTATGCTTCGGCTTTACAAGAAAACAACTTCTTTGGAACACAATTCCACCCAGAAAAAAGTGGGGATGTTGGGGAACAAATTTTAGCCAATTTTTTAAACCTTTAAGTGGAGTCTTTTTGACTTTCAACTTTTAAACTTTAAGACTAATTACAATGAGAATAATACCTGCAATAGATATCATTGACGGGAAATGTGTTCGCTTATCCAAAGGCGATTACAATACCAAAATTATTTACAATGAAAATCCGCTGGAAGTGGCGAAATCATTTGAAGCACACGGAATCGAATATTTGCATTTAGTAGATTTAGATGGTGCAAAATCAAGCCAAATTGTGAATTACAAAATATTAGAGCAAATAGCGACTCAAACGAATCTAAAAATAGATTTTGGAGGTGGCTTAAAGTCGGATGCCGATTTAAAAATTGCTTTTGAAAGTGGCGCTAACCAAATTACAGGTGGGAGTATTGCTGTGAAAAACAGGGTGATTTTCGAAAAATGGATTACAGAATATGGTTCCGATAAAATTATTTTGGGAGCAGATGCCAACAATGAAAAAGTAGCTGTTTCTGGTTGGTTAGAAGATTCAAATGAAGATTTGATTCCGTTTATACAAGAGTATCAAAATAAAGGAATTCATTATGTAATATGCACCGATATTGCCAAAGACGGTATGCTTGAAGGACCAAGTTTTGATTTATATGCTAAAATTTTGGAAAACGCCAGCGGAATACAATTAATTGCTTCCGGAGGAATCTCAACTTTTGATGAGTTGCCAAGGCTAGCCGAACTAGGTTGTGAAGGAACAATCATCGGAAAAGCAATTTATGAAGGACGAATTTCGTTGAAACAATTGGAACAGTTTATAATTAGTAAATAGTCAAATTCAGAGCATAAATTATGATAACTTGTTACGTAAAATATATTATTGACCCTTTTCAATTGGATATTTTTGAAGAGTATGGTAAAAAATGGATTAAATTAGTTAATCGTTTTGGCGGACAGCATCATGGTTATTTTTTGCCGTCTGAAGGAGCAAATAACGTTGCATTTGCAATGTTTTCGTTTAATAGTTTATCCGAATATGAAAATTACAGAAGACTCATTTTAGAAGATCAAGAATGTATAGAAACGTTCAAAATTGCAGAAGACACGAAATGTATATTGAGTTATGAACGAACTTTTTTGCGCCCAGTATTTGAATAATAAGACTTTTAACAACAAACAGATATGCTTACAAAAAGAATTATACCCTGTCTTGATATAAAAAACGGACGTACCGTAAAAGGTGTAAATTTTGTGGATTTGCGAGATGCTGGAGATCCAGTGGAATTAGCTAAAATCTATTCGGATGAAGGAGCTGATGAATTGGTTTTCCTAGATATTTCAGCAACAGAAGAACGACGAAAAACATTGATTGATTTAGTCCGAAAAGTGGCTACTACCATCAATATTCCATTTACTGTAGGAGGCGGAATTTCATCAGTTAGTGATGTTGAAGTATTATTGCAAAATGGAGCTGATAAGGTTTCTATCAATTCTTCGGCAGTAAAAAATCCGCAGTTAATCAATGATTTAGCGCAGAAATTCGGGAGCCAATGTGTGGTTGTTGCAATAGATGCCAAACAAATCGATGGGCAATGGATTGTGCATTTAGTGGGAGGAAAAGTACCTACCGAGTTAAATTTATTTGATTGGGCAAAAGAAGTAGAAGAGCGTGGAGCAGGAGAAATCTTGTTTACATCGATGGACAACGACGGAACTAAAAACGGATTTGCAAATGAAGCTTTGGCAAGACTTTCGGAACTAGTTAATATTCCAATAATTGCTTCTGGTGGTGCGGGTAACATACAGCATTTTGTGGAGAGTTTTACTATTGGTAAAGCAGATGCAGCATTAGCAGCAAGCGTATTTCATTTTAAAGAAATTGAAATCAAAACATTAAAAACAGCTCTTAAAAATAACAGTATTGAAGTACGAATTTAATATTTTCACATTAAGACATTCGACTTTAAAACTTTAGATTAAAAAATATGAACATAGATTTCTCAAAAAATACAGACGGATTAATTCCAGCCATTATTCAAGATAGCGTAACGAAAACAGTTTTGATGTTAGGATACATGAATGCTGAAGCATACCAAAAAACAACTGAGACTAAAAAAGTTACTTTCTACAGTCGCTCCAAGCAAAGACTTTGGACAAAAGGCGAGGAAAGTGGTAATTTTTTGAATTTGATTAGCATCAAAAATGACTGCGATAACGACACTTTGCTAATTCAGGTACAACCAGAAGGACCAACCTGTCATAAAGGAACCGATACATGTTGGGAAGAGAAAAATAAAGCTGATTATGGCTTTATTTCCCGTTTAGAAAATACGATTCATGTACGAAGAGAAAATGCCGATTCTGAAAAGAGTTATGTGGCTTCGTTGTTTAAATTGGGAATGAACAAAATTGCACAGAAAGTAGGCGAGGAAGCGATTGAAGTGGTCATTGAAGCAAAAGATGATAATGATGATTTGTTTTTAAGTGAAAGCGCTGATTTATTATTTCATTACTTAATTTTATTACAAGCCAAAGGTTTTAAATTGAATGATGTGGTTGACGTTTTAAAAAGTCGTCACAAGTAAAATCAGTTTTCTTTTTTGAGTCAATTCAAAAAACTGAAATTTAAAATTTAAAACAATTTATAATGCACTAAAGCCCAATAGCGAAATTAATTGCTTTTGGGCTTTTTTTTAGTATTAAAAAATAAAAAAAGTACCTAGTTTTGGTTTAAATTATCAAGTCTATGAAATGAGCATTACTTTGATTGGTTTCAAACCCAAATACCAATATGCGAATTAAATAAGATTCATAAAAAACAATAATTTTCAACACATGAAAAAATATCTAAAACCATTATTAATTGTATTTTTAATTTCTAATGGAATACAAGCCCAGGGACTTCTAAGTAAGTCTAATGTTGTATTCACACGGCAAGACACGCTACGAGGCAGTATCACAAAAGAAAGAGCTTGGTGGGATGTAAAAAGTTACCATCTTGATATAAAAGTAAATCCTGCAGACAGCACAATAACAGGTTCTAACGCTATTCAATATAAAGTAGTACAACCGTATAATGTTATGCAGATTGACTTGCAAAATCCGATGGAAATTACCAAGGTTACGCAAGATGGTATGGCTTTAAAATACAAAAGAGAAGGCAATGTCTTTTTTATAACATTAATTTCAAAACAAGATGTGGGTACCATAAAAGAGGTTAAAATTTTTTATTATGGAAAACCAAAAGTTGCTGTAAATCCGCCATGGGACGGTGGAATAACCTGGAAAAAAGACGCAAATGGTAAACCTTTTATTGCCTCTTCTTGCCAAGGATTGGGCGCGAGCGTATGGTGGCCCAATAAAGATCACATGTATGACGAAGTTGAAAACATGAAAATCAGTGTAAATGTTCCTGGCGATTTAACCAATGTGTCTAACGGTCGTTTACTAAATGTTACTAAATTAAAAGACGGCACTAAAACGTATAATTGGTATGTATCTAATCCCATCAATAATTATGGAGTGAACATCAATATAGGTAATTATGTTTCCTTTTCGGAACAATTTAAAGGTGAAAAAGGCAATTTAGATTGTACGTATTATGTTCTCAGAGACAATTTGGCGAAAGCCAAAAAACAATTTCAAGACGTGCCAAGGATGCTCAAAGCTTTCGAGCATTGGTTTGGACCGTATCCTTTTTACGAAGACAGTTACAAGCTAGTCGAAGCGCCATATTTAGGTATGGAACATCAAAGTAGTGTTACCTATGGAAATAAATTTGAAAATGGCTATTTGGGACGTGATTTGAGCGGAACCGGCTGGGGATTAAAATTTGATTTTATCATTATTCATGAATCGGGACACGAGTGGTTTGCTAATAATATAACGTACAAAGATATTGCCGACATGTGGATTCACGAGAGTTTCACTAATTATTCTGAAAGTCTTTTTGTAGAATATTATTATGGGAAAGAAGCTGGATTTGAATATGTTAGAGGTACCAGAAAAGGGATTGAAAATGACAAACCGATTATTGGCAATTATAATGTAAATAATGAAGGCTCTGGCTATATGTATTCCAAGGGGGGAAATATGCTGCATACGTTGCGCCAAATTGTAAATAATGATGAAAAATGGAGGGGAATTTTAAGAGGTTTGAACACTACTTTTTACCATCAAACGGTTACTACCAAACAAATTGAAGAGTATATAAGCCAAGAAGTGGGTCGGGATTTAAACCCTTTTTTTAATCAATATTTGAGAGATACCAGAATTCCGACCTTAGAATATTTTTTCAAAGACAATCAATTGGGATATCGTTGGTCTAATTGCGTTACTAATTTTGATATGCCTGTAAAAGTAGCTTTAAATGGGACAGAGACTTTGTTGCAACCAGCAACAGAATGGCAAGTTATTGATGTGAACGCTCCAAGTTTAAAATTAGAAATTGATAAAAATTTCTATGTGGCTAGCTTTAATTGCTCGGAGTAAACGTAACAGGAAGCCATAAAAAAAAGGGAAACGTACGATTCCCTTTTTTTATGGTTGCATTATTGTTTTGGTTTTTCAAACAGTTGCACTTGACTTTTTAAACGCTCTATCAACATGCTCATCATTCGCTTGTTTAAATTAGATGCATTTTTTACATATTCTAAATACTCATCGAGGGTAAATAATGCTAGTACCATTCCTTTAAAAGCACTTCTAAATTTGCTGTCTTTTTGGATGGCATGTTCTATGAATGCTAATTTTTTTTCGATCGTAAAATTGTAAAAATCGACCTTGCTTTTTGAGATGTAATGGCTGAATACCGCAAGAAATAAATCATTTTGTAACTTCAAAATAGGTCTTAAAACCTCATTTTGAAACGATTCTTCACTAGAAGATTGTTGGGTTACGGAACCAATTGTTTGTCCTCGAAAATCTTTTAAAAACGGATCACGTGTGTTCATTGTTTTTCTTTAAAAGTAAGAAAAAAACAATTTAAAACGATAGTATTGAGTCACTTTTGATAAAAAAATATCTTTTATAAAACCGAAAAAAAATTGACATTTACGTACTGTTTTATTTACTGTACATAAATTCAAATATATAGTTTTGATACAAAAGTCCGAATTGAGGTTCCCAAATAATATTCAATCCAAAGCAACGCATTTTATTGCTCTAAGTCGTTTTCGGTTCCTAATTCAAAAATCTCTAAATCAAAATAGCGAACCGAAGCAATAATATGATCGAAAATATCAGACATAATGTACTCATAATTTTCAAATCGTTTGTCATGTGAAAACGCATACACTTCAAGTGGAACGCCATGAGCCGTAGATTGCAACTGGCGACAAAGCATAAGCATGTCTTTATTTAACTCGGGATAATGAAATAAATATTCGGTGATGTATTTTCGGAATAAACCTAAATTTGTCAAATTTCGACCATTAATAGCGATTGATTTATCAATTTTATGAGTAGTATTGTATGCGTCTATTTCTAATTTTCGAGAATCAATATAATCTGAAATTAAGTGAATGTTTTTCAAATCTTTCAGTTCATTTTCTTCTAAAAATCGAATACTACTAGTTTTTATTAAAATATGTCTTTTGATGCGTCGCCCATCAGAATTCAGCATTCCACGCCAGTTTTGGAACGAATCAGAACTCAAACTATACGTAGGAATCGTAGTTGTTGTATTGTCAAAATTGCGAACTTTTACAGTAGCTAAGTTGATTTCGATAACATCTCCATCGGCACCAAATTTATCCATCGTAATCCAATCCCCAATGCGAACCATGTCATTTATGGACACCTGTACGCTTGACACAAATCCCAAAATAGTATCTCTAAAAATCAAAATAATGACTGCCGAAACTGCTCCCAGAATTGTCAAAAGTTCTTTTTGATTAATATCAAACAACTTAGAAATAATAACCGTAACCCCAACAGCCCAAAGCACAATCATGATAACCTGAATAAAACTGTCTATTGGTTTATCGCTGTAGCGCGGTTTTAGTTTTAAATAATCACGCAACGCATTAAAAATGGTGCGAATAATCCATAAAACCAATAGCACAATATAAATACCAACAAGTTTCCCAAAAACACCCTCCCAATATTCAAATCGATCTAAAATTATGGGAACTGCTTTGTAAATAAAAAGCAACGGAATAAGGTAAGCGATATACTTTGCCGTTTTATTGGAAACCAGCAAATCATCAAATTTAGTTTTTGTTTTTTGTGCCACCACAGCCAAAATGGTTACCAATATAAAACGAAAAATAATATAGATAATATAAGCCAACGCATACAAAATAAGGCTATTGATCAGTAAACTAAGATAGGAAGAACTACTGCTTCCTAATCCCCATTTTCTAAATATGGGATATAAAAAAGTAAATATTTTTTCGATATAACTATACATGCTGTAAATATTTCCTATCTACATAAAAAGTACCAAAAGGAGGAATAGACGCGATACATATTATAAAGTACTTTTTAAAATCCCACTTTTCACTAAATTTTAGAATAGTAGCCAGAATGATATAAGCCGTAAACAAAACGCCATGAGCCATTCCTATCTGTTTTACATAAATGGGATCGTTAAAAAAATATTTCATTGGCATTGCAAAGAAAAATAATAACAAGGCAGATATTCCTTCAACAAGCGCCGTAACTTTAAAAATCTTAAGCATGTACTGTTTTTTTGTGATTATGTACAAAAATAAGTATTCTCATTGATTTTCGATGCATAGATTCACAAAGTAAATTACTTTTGTATTCTTAAACTTTGATAATGAGCAAACGCGATTTAAAAAAATACTTAACCGAATTAAACAAAGAACAACTCGAAGCACAAATCATCGAATTGTATGAGAAATTTAGTCCCGTCAAAGTCTATTATGATTTTGTTTTTAATCCAAAGGAAGAATCTCTTTTGAAGGAATGCAAACTCAAAATCTCACATGAATATTTCCCATTCAAGAAAACGGGAAGGCGAAGCCGACCCAAAATGAGGCGATCCGTTGCTCAAAAATACATCAAACATTTCATCAGTTTGGGAGTAGACCCTTTTGTTATTGCTGATGTCATGCTTTATAATGTAGAGATTGCACAAACCTTTTCGTCTGAGAATACCATCAAAAACGATTTGTTTTTTAAAAGCATGTTCAATTCTTTTGAACAAGCAGTTATTTTTTTAATAGCTAATGGAATTCTATCCGAATTTAAACCCCGATTAAAAGCCATTCACGAGGAAACAATAATACAAAAATGGTACAACGAACCGGAGTTTCATGCTGTTTTAGAGCGATTGGAATATTAAAGGTCTCAATCAAACAATTGTAAATTTAACCGTGTAGAAAAATTGATTCGAATTATTTTACAAAAGGTATTTTGTTAACTCTAATATAAAAAAACAGAGTTAGTCCGAAAAATCATTACTAACTAAGCAATAAGAATAAAACATTGTCTCATTTCTTTTAACATATAAGTCACATAAGTTTAGGTTTTATTTTGTTAGGCTAATATAACTTAGAGAATAATAAGGCCATTTAAGTTTTAATGCTTCTATGACTTATATGTTTAATAATTTTACTGTTTGTAGTTGGATTAGGCCAAATACTTAACTATTTTTCAGACCACGCTGCTACATAATTCAATTTTATTTAATCCTTCCCCTTTTTTTTTACTTAAAAGTGTCCGTTAAACTGTTTTTTAGGCGTATTTTTGCAAAAATCCAATAATAAGCAATGTCCCAAAACACTTTAGAAATAGAAATCGAAGACAAAAAAGAACTTTATGCGTACCAAAAAGGCGATATAGATGCCATCTTTGAACGCATAGACAATGCACCTCCACAACACCATTTGTTATACCAATTACCTACTGGTGGTGGAAAAACAGTAGTGTTTTCTGAGATCGTTCGACGCTATTTATCCCAACACGATAAAAAAGTAGTTGTTTTAACACACCGAATTGAGTTGTGTAAGCAAACTTCAAAAATGTTGAAGGGTTTTGATGTAAAAAACAAAATCATTAACAGTAAAGTAAAAGAACTTCCAGACCAAAACGATTATTCTTGTTTTGTTGCCATGGTCGAAACCTTGAAAAACCGTATTAACGATGAAAAACTACATTTAGACAATGTAGGTTTAGTAATCATCGATGAGGCACATTACAACTCTTTTAGAAAATTATTAAGCTCTTTTAAGAATGCCTTTATATTAGGAGTTACTGCAACGCCTTTGAGTTCGAATATCAAACTGCCGATGCACGAAAGCTATG
>JAYTBZ010000335.1:0-5895 GCA_043736705.1 Flavobacterium sp.
AACAACTAGAAGTATTTTATAATTTCTTTTCATAAAGGTAACAATAGTATTCATGAATTTTTTTATCTAAAGTACAGTAAAAACTGTGCCAACGGTGGCATGACTCGCATAAATTTTTGTTAAAGATATAAAAATGTTCTTTCGTTTTAACTTAAATAAAACAACATTAACTATTTTTATTTTTTGTTTATATATTCAGATACATACAGTTACATTTGTCTTACAAAAAATCAATAAACTATCTCTTTTTTAACCCTAACTGATGGAAAAAAATAAACCTTTAATTTTGATTACTAACGATGATGGCATTGCTGCGCCTGGGATACGTGCTTTAATCGATGTTATGTCCAAAATTGGTGAAATCGTGGTGGTAGCACCAGACAAACCACAAAGTGCCATGGGTCACGCCATTACTATAAATAATACGTTGTATCTCAATAAAATCTCAAAAGAGACTGATCCTTATTTAGAATACAGTTGCTCTGGCACACCTGTTGACTGTGTAAAACTTGCTGTAAATGAAATCCTAAAGCGCAAACCAGATCTATGTGTATCTGGTGTAAATCACGGATCTAATTCGTCTATAAATGTGATCTATTCCGGGACTATGAGCGCAGCGGTTGAAGCGGGTATAGAGGGAATTCCAGCCATTGGCTTCTCATTATTGGATTATGACTGGAATGCCGATTTTGAATCCATAAAATCTTTTATCCGAAAAATAACATTAGAAGTTTTAGAAAATGGGCTACCCAATGGTGTCGTTTTGAATGTAAATTTTCCTAAGTTAAAAGAATCAGAAATTAAAGGAATCAGAATTTGTCGTCAAGCAAAAGCGCTTTGGGTAGAAAAATTTGACAAAAGAAAAACACCGCAAGGAAAAGACTATTACTGGCTTGCAGGAGAATTTGTAAACCAAGACAAAGGTGAAGATACCGATGAATGGGCGCTACAAAATGATTTCATATCGGTAGTACCCGTTCAATTTGACTTGACTGCACATCACACGATACAACAACTTAACACCTGGAAATGGAATGAATAAAAAAGACTTGTTTTTAGGGTTTATCCTCGGGTTCGTTACAACCTTATTGGGTAGTTATATTTTTATAACTCTTTTCACTGACTTTACTTTTACAGCAGGAATCCAAATCATGCATTCGCAAGGAAAGCTTGGTAAAATCATAACCTTGGGAACCATTTTGACTTTGGTAGCTTTCGGAGTTTTACTAAAAATAAATAGAGAAACAATGGCACGAGGTGTAGTTTTAGCAGTGATAACGATGGCTTTTTCAACCCTATTTATTTAAGAAATAATATAAGTTCATCTTTGCAATTGCAAAAGAATGATACAAAAACAAAATACTTTACAAGTTTGTAGTCCAATATAAATTCCTAATCAATAAAGCATGAAATATTATATTATCGCAGGTGAAGCGTCTGGAGATTTGCACGGTTCGAATTTGATGAAAGAATTATACAAAAAAGATTGTAATGCCGACATTCGATTCTGGGGAGGAGATTTGATGAAAAATGTATGCGGTACTCTTGTTAAACACTATCGAGAGTTAGCATTTATGGGTTTCATTGAAGTAATTTTTAATTTAAAAACTATTTTGAATAACATCACGATATGTAAAAAAGACATCCTAGAGTTTCAGCCTGATGTACTAATTTTTATCGATTATCCTGGTTTTAATATGCGCATTGCAAAATGGGCTAAAGCATTAGGAATGAAGACACATTATTATATTTCTCCACAAATATGGGCATGGAAAGAAAGTAGAATAAGCGATATCAAACGGGATATTGATAAAATGTACGTGATTTTGCCTTTCGAAAAACAATTTTACGAAGACAAGCATCACTTTCCTGTTGCGTTCGTAGGACATCCGCTAATCGATGCTATTCACAATCAGCCTGCGGTCGATGCAGCAACTTTTAGAATAGAAAATCAGTTGGATCAAAAACCCATAATCGCCATTTTACCGGGTAGCCGAAAACAAGAAATTACAAAAATGCTTTCTGTAATGTTAAGCGTCGTAAATGATTTTCCTACTTACCAATTTGTAATTGCTGGCGCTCCAAGTCAAGAATTTAATTTTTATAAAGAATTTATTTCACATGAAAATATAAAATTCATTTCCAATAAAACATACGATTTATTAAGAAATTCAACTGCAGCATTAGTTACCTCAGGGACCGCAACTCTGGAGACGGCACTTTTTAAAGTCCCAGAAGTTGTTTGTTACAAAGGCAGTTGGGCATCTTACCAAATTGCGAAACGAATCATTACACTGAAATACATCTCATTAGTAAATTTAATAATGGACGAAGAGGTGGTGACTGAATTAATTCAGGAAGAATGCACCACAAAACGCATTCGAGAAGAATTGAAAAAAATATTAGAAGTAAACCATAGAAATACGCTTTTAGAAAAATATGCGTTATTAGAAAATAAATTAGGCGGAATTGGTGCGAGTGAAAAAACAGCTGCATTCATTGTTGCTGATTTAAAATAGCGCTTTCTTTTCATTAAAAAAAACTCTTTTGAAACATTTTACACTATTACTATTGGTTCTTGTTTTTTTATCGGCTTGTAAATCGAGTGCTACAATAGTCACCTCTAAAAAAACAGAACTCAAAAAAGAAAAATTAGCAAAAACGGACAAAAGAAAAACACATCGGCAAGCTGAAAAACTTGTAGAAACAGCGACTGAAAATCTAGAAGCACAATACAAATATGGAGGCACAACAGCTGCAGGTTTTGATTGCTCTGGTTTGGTGTACCATATTTTTCAATTGCAAAATATAACATTGCCGCGTAACTCTTACCTGCAATCATTAGTAGGCAATGTTTTAGATCCAAATCGAGATGAAATTCAAAAAGGAGACTTAATTTTTTTTAAAACCAATAATAAATCACAAATAAACCACGTAGGAATTGTTATTGAAGCTACTGATAATGAGATAAAATTTATTCATTCTTCTACGTCAAAAGGTGTAATTATTTCCTCTACAAAAGAACCGTATTACAAGAAGACTTTTGTTCAATTGAATCGAATACTGTAAAACAAAGAAATTCATTTACCGCTCCTAAAATATAAAGTTGTTTCTTACTAAAAATTCGTACTTTAGATACATGAAAGTACTTAATTTTCCGTTGACAAGAATAACATTAAGTTTTGTTATAGGCATCCTTTTTGCCTATTGCGTTCCGCTACTAGATTATGTGTTTTATTTTTTACTAACCATATCTAGTATTGCTTTTGGGGTACTGTTTTTTTTGTTCAAAAAGAAAAGTCGGAATACTTTTTATTTTGGTCTATTCACTTACCTACTATCTTTTATAATCGGAATTTCAACTCAAGTAATTCACACCCATCGCTTCCAAAAAAGCAACTACATACACAATACTACCATATTTGAAAAACCTAGTCCTATATCCCTCATTATACGTGAAAAACTGAAAAGTAATGCCTTCAGCGATCGCTACATAGCCGAGATGAATCGGATAGGTAAAGAAAAGCAAACGGGCAGGATTATTTTGAACATTCAAAAAGATAGTTTGCATCAAAAATTCGAAATTGGAACACCATTACTAATTAATTCTGTTTTGTCTAAAAATAGAGCTCCAAACAATCCCTATCAGTTTAATTACAGTCAGTATCTACAAAACAAACAAATTTATGCACAATTGTATGCTGATGCATTAGACATAAAAATTGGTTCAGAAATTAAGAAAGACATTTGGTATTATTCCTCAAAATTAAGAACACGAATCATTCATAATTTAGAAAAAAATAACTTCCATAAAACAGAACTAAACGTTGCAGTAGCTTTAATAATGGGACAACAACAGGATATTGACCCAGATGTTATTCGGGATTACCAATATGCTGGTGCCGTACATATTTTATCCGTATCAGGATTACATATTGGATTTATTTTAATTTTTGCAACATTCATTTTAAAACCCATTCCTAATACTAAACGCGGCTCCTTTATAAAATTACTGATTATTCTGTTTTGCTTGTTCTCTTTTGGGATTCTTGCAGGCTTAGCGCCCTCAGTTGTTCGATCCGTGACTATGTTTTCATTTGTAGCGATAGGAAATCATTTACGCCGTAGCGTTAATATTTACCATACTTTAATTGTATCCATGTTATTGATTTTGCTTTTCGAA
Organism: Flavobacterium sp.; assembly: GCA_043736705.1. Lineage (GTDB taxonomy): Bacteria > Bacteroidota > Bacteroidia > Flavobacteriales > Flavobacteriaceae > Flavobacterium. Next base: position 4,184 of record JAYTBZ010000335.1, read on the forward strand.
CCATCTTTTCTATTTGATGTGGGTTTCCAATTAAGTTATTTGGCCTTATTCTTTATCATTTGGCTGCAACCACATTTAGTCGCGATTTGGATACCGCAACATAAAATTTTAAAATACATTTGGGACATTCTTACTGTTTCATTCGCAGCACAATTAGGAACATTACCGCTAAGTATTTATTACTTTCATCAATTTCCTGGTTTGTTTTTTATTACCAACCTCGTTGTAATTCCGCTATTAAGTATCATTATGATTTTAGGTGTTTTAGTCATGACGTTAGCAGCGTTTAACAGCATTCCTTTATTCCTCTCTCAATTATTAGAACAAAGCATTTTTTACTTAAATAAAATTATCAATTCAATTGCATCTTTTGAACAATTTATAATTCAAGATATTCCTTTGCACTATTCTGTGATGCTCAGCTGTTACTTAGTCATTACAACTGTCATCATTTGGATAAAAAAACCCAGCTTTAACAAACTAGCGCTGGTGCTAATCGCTATCATTTCAGTGCAAATATGCTGCTTGGGCATGCAATGGAAAACTCAAAATGAGCAAGAACTCATTGTGTTTAATGTTAAAAAGAACACTATTATCACAGAGAGAAATGGACAAAAAATAACGGTATATGCTACTGATAGCATCTTAAAAACCATCCAGAAAAACAACACAATAACCTCCTACCGTATGGGCAGTTTAAGTGGTATTGAAACGAAGAAAAAATTGCAAAACTTTTTTTATTTTAACGGTAAAAAGATTTTCATTATTGACAGTTCAGGTATTTATCCAAAAAATATCAATCCAGATGTTGTTATATTAACCCATTCTACTAAAATAAACCTAGATCGTTTACTATTTAGCGTAAAGCCAAAAATAGTTGTCGCTGATGCCTCAAATTACAAAACCATACAAAAACTATGGAAATCAAGTTGCGAGAAAAAGAAAATCCCTTTTCACGCAACTGTTGAAAAGGGATTTTATAAATTAAAGTAAAAATTATTCTTCAACAGGACCTGCTAAAACAATCTTTGCATCAGCAATCCAAGATTTTACACCTCCGGGTTTAAGACCTATTTTACCTATTAATTCGTAATTAATTTTTTCCTTTCTAATTTTTGCTCTAGCAAAACATATTGTAGGCAATTCTTGTACTCCAAAAGCTATTTTTAATGACGAACTGCGTTCTAAAGATCCATTGGATTCGTCATCCGTTACATCTAATTTTACTGCAACCACATTATCTCTTGCCCAAATAGCAAAATCTAATGTATTAAAAATTTGAGAAAACAAAGGGCTTTTGCTGGAATTAGCATCTGTAAAAATCAAGAGCATTGGCTTGTTCTCTTTATTACTAATTGAAATAGCACTGTCAACATCAGTAATCCAGTTAAAAACTTGAGCGTTAGAATTAAAAAAAATAAGCAATAAAAAGGGCACTAGTAATTTAGTATTCATAAGAAGATGTTTTGAAATATTTTTCTAAAAATAACAAAAAACAAATACATCTGACACGTTTAATGCAAAAACCTTCCGTATAATTTAAAAAAATCGAGTAAACACTGTTTTTATTTTTTAAGAAAGCCGTTGGCAACAGCCAACCAAGCAGCGGGTCCTCCAGCTACATAACCGGTACTTCCAATGCCTTCAAAATTAACTTTACCCTCTTTGGTCGTAGCATTTGCCAATATAATGGTTGGAAACCCTTGAATTCC
>JAYTBZ010000336.1:0-2711 GCA_043736705.1 Flavobacterium sp.
ATTAGAAGTAATGCAGTTTTTGGAAAAAAACGTAGACAGCTTTGTCGATCAGTATCTAATTCCAGTAGAAAAAATATGGCAACCTACAGATTTTTTGCCTAATTCTCAGAGCGATACTTTTTTTGATGAGGTCAAAGAATTACGCGAAATTGCAAAAGAATTACCATACGATTTTTGGGTAACTTTAGTAGGTGATACCATTACTGAAGAAGCATTGCCAACGTATGAATCCTGGTTAATGGACGTAGAAGGAATTGATAACGTAGAAAGAAACGGTTGGTCAAAATGGATCAGACAATGGACAGGTGAGGAAAACCGCCATGGAGACATGCTGAACAAATATTTGTATTTATCTGGTCGAGTGAACATGCGCGAAGTCGAAATGACAACACAGCACTTGATCAACGATGGCTTTGATATTGGAACCGGAAGAGATCCGTATAAAAATTTTATTTACACTAGTTTTCAAGAATTGGCTACCTACGTTTCTCACAATAGAGTAGCGCAAATGGCTAAGAAATATGGAGACAATAAATTGTCTAAAATGTGTAAAATGATTGCTGGTGACGAGATGCGCCATCATCATGCGTATAGCGAATTTGTAAACCGTATTTTTCAAATAGATCCTAGCGAAATGATGCTTGCTTTTCAATACATGATGAAAGCTAAAATTGTAATGCCAGCACATTTCTTGAGAGAATCAGGTGAAAAAATAAGTACCGCATTTGAACAATTTTCTGATTCTGCACAACGAATTGGGGTATATACTGCAGCTGATTATGTTGATATTATGCAGAAATTAATTGACAAATGGGAAATTGATAAGATTTCTGGTTTGACAGATGAAGCCGAAAAAGCACGTGATTATTTAATGAAATTACCAGCAAGGATGGCGAAAATATCAGAAAGATTAGTCATACCGAAAGAATCACATATTTTCAAATGGGTTGAACCCGCTTTGGTTCGATAGATTTTTGAATGTTAGATAAAGAATATAAATGTTGGATTTTGAAGTTGGATAACTTTAAAATTCAACATTTTTTTTAAAATGAATAAACAATGCTAAACTCTGATTTAATAAGTAACACGATTCTTTTTGTAAAAGAAAAACTAGAAAATGCCGAAGGTGGACACGACTGGTTTCATATAGAAAGAGTGTATAAAAATGCTGTTTCGATTTCTAAAAATGAAGTTTGTGACACCACCATTGTTCAACTTGGGGCTTTGCTGCACGATATTGCTGACAGTAAGTTTCATAATGGTGACGAAACTGTTGGACCAAGAATAGCTCGAGAATTTTTAGAACTCGAAAATGTAGCTGAGGAAATAATCACTCATGTGGTAAATATTATTGAAAACATATCATTTAAAGGCGGTAATTTTGAGAAAAAATTTACTTCGATAGAATTGAGTATAGTTCAGGACGCAGATCGTTTAGACGCGATTGGAGCGATTGGAATTGCGAGAACGTTCAATTATGGTGGATTTAAAAACAGAACGCTTTACGACCCTGAAATAGCCCCAAATTCGGGTATGACAAAAGAGGAATACAAAAACAATGAGTCGCCAACACTCAATCACTTCTACGAAAAATTATTACTCTTAAAAGACAAAATGAATACCACGACCGGAAAACAAATTGCACAAAAAAGACACCGTTATATGGAAGGGTTTCTAGCACAGTTTTATGCGGAATGGGAAGGGGAGAAGTAAGTAAGCAGTGTTAAGTTTTTAATATTCACTTTTTTGACGTTAAAATTGTACTGCTTTACTTCAAAAAAAATAGATGTCAGTCTTATTTTACACATAAACCATGAACTGATCCTTGACCACTAATTTTAAATTCCTTTCGCCTTCATTTCCAGAATCACATCGGAAGCATTTTTAAAAGTAGGTGCTTGTTCGATAATGGTTGCCACTCTTTTTTTATTGAGTTTAAAAGTGATGTCGTTTTCCGTTGTAAAGAGCAGAGCGGTCAAAAACGGGTTATTCATATACGGAGCCAATATAATAAAAGCCTCGTCTAGTGTATGAAAACTTTCTACTTCTTCGGTTTTATAACGAGCAATAATAGAAAGACTAAACACGTCATTTTCCAACAAAACGGGGCGAACATAAATATTTTTCAGTTCCGTATCACCAATGGTTTTGGCAAGTGTTAGTTTAGCGTAGGTACGATTTTCGATGCTTTCTTTTACCTTTTCCCAAAATTGGGCAAATACTGGTTGGAAGGACATAAGTTTAAATTTTAGAGGTGTTTTATATTTCGAAGTCTGCAAAAATAAGTGATGTAAATCAAACAACCTCTTTTTGAGGAAATATTATTTTAATGGTATACTTTTAAAATAAAAAGAGAACCACATTGGTTCTCTTTTGTTATTATTTTCCAGTAAACACTGCTTTTCTTTTTGCCAAGAAAGCCGTTGTTCCTTCTTTAAAATCTTGAGTTCCAAAACATTTTCCAAATGCTTTTATTTCGGTTTCATACCCGTTTTTACCTTCTTTGAAGTTGGCATTAACTGCTTTGATGGCTTTACCAATAGCATACGGAGAATTCTTTATTATTTTATTGGCTAAACTTATACAATAGTCAAGAAGTTCACCTTCTGGCACAACGTGATTCACTAATCCAGTTCGGTATGCGTCTTGTGCCGTTACCATTCCCGCGGTCATAATCATTTCCATGGCACGTCCTTTTCCTATCAGTTGTG
>JAYTBZ010000337.1:0-2706 GCA_043736705.1 Flavobacterium sp.
AATACCATCCAGAATACAAAAGTACCGTTGCCAATCCGCACCCTATTTTTGTTAATTTTGTTGCAGCGGCTGTACAAGCAAAGAAGAAATAGTAGGGATTTAGTGAAACATTTACTGAAATTTGGTACTAATAGATTAAACACTTTTAAATATTATAATGGAACAAAAAAAATTTGACCTCAATTCGATTATCGGTTTTGCCTTAATTTTTGGTATTTTAGTTTTTATCATGTACCAAAACCAACCGGATCCAAAAGTGGTTGCAGCTGAAAAAGCTCAAAAAGAGTTACAGATTAAAACGGCAAAAGCCAAGGCTATAGAAGCAAAAATTGTTGAAAAAGCAGCTATTGCTGTAGCAGCAACTGGAGATTCTACTCAATTAGCTCAATTGCAAAAAACATTAGGGAATTTTGCCTATTCTGCGACCTTACCTTCTGCAAAATCAGGAGTTACTACTATCGAAAATGAATTGGTAAAATTAACAATAGCCAACAAAGGAGGCTATATTGTTGAAGCTACTTTAAAAAAATTCGAAAAATTTAAAAAGGGTTCAGGTCAGTTAGTTCAACTGATAAAAGATAATAATGCGAACTTAAACGTACAATTACTCACATCAGATAATCGTACTTTAAATACTAAAGATTTGTATTTTGAGCCATCATTAACAAAAATTGGTTCAGACCAAGTTTTGTCCATGAAATTAAAGGCTGGAGCCAATGAGTTCTTAGAGTACAAATATATTTTGAAACCAAATGATTACATGATTGGTTTTGATATTCGTTCACAAGGATTGAATAAAGTACTGAATACGGCTAAACCATTGGATCTAGAATGGAACCTAAAAGCTAATAGAAATGAAAAAAGTATTTCATACGAAAATAAATATACTGAAATATATTTTGAGCACAAAGACGGTAAAGTAGACTATGCTGGACTTGGAGCAACTGAGAATGAGTTACTTGAAAAACCAACATTTATAGCTTTCAAACAGCATTTTTTCTCTACTATATTAGTTTCCAAAACTCCATTTGAAAACGCGCAAGTAACATCAACTAACTTGATGAATGATGAAAAAGTAGATACAACATTTACTAAATCATTTAAAGCAAATATTCCTTTAGCCTTTACTAATGGTGAAATTGATCATAAATTAAGTTGGTACATGGGACCATCTGATTTTAAAACATTGGCTAGTTATGATTTGAATTTAGAGAAAATTGTGACTTTAGGTTGGGGAATAATCGGGTGGATCAACCGTTTTATATTTGTACCATTATTTGGTTTCTTAGGATCGTTTATTGCGTATGGTATTGCAATTATTATTTTTACAATACTGATAAAATTGGCCATGTCACCGATAACTTTCAAATCATTCTTGTCTCAAGCAAAAATGAAGTTATTGCGTCCAGAAATTGCAGAATTGGGTGAGAAATTCAAGAAAGATCCCATGAAAAAGCAACAAGAAACAATGAAATTATACAACAAAGCAGGAGTTAATCCTATGGCTGGTTGTATACCTGCATTGATTCAAATGCCTTTTTTGATGGCTTCGTTTCAGTTTTTTCCATCCGCATTTGAGTTGAGACATAAAAGTTTTCTTTGGGCAGATGACCTTTCCTCTTTTGACGAAATTGTAAAATTGCCTTTTTACATTCCTTTTTATGGAAATCATATCAGTTTGTTTCCTATTTTGGCTTCAATCGCTATTTTCTTTTATATGAAAATGACATCTGGAGATCAACAAATGGCTGCTCCACAACAAGAGGGAATGCCAGATATGGCAAAAATGATGAAAATAATGATTTATGTTTCGCCCATAATGATGTTGTTTTTCTTTAATAGCTATGGTGCTGGATTGAGTTTGTATAACTTCATTTCAAATTTGATTACTATCGGAATTATGATTGTCATCAAAAGGTACTTTATCGATAGTGATAAGATTCACGCTCAAATTCAAGAAAATAAGTTGAAAGAGCCGAAGAAACAAGGTAAATTCCAGAAAAAACTACAAGAAGTTATGGAACAAGCCGAAGCTCAAAAAGCACAACAAAAGAAAAAGTAATTCCTATACAAGCTCTCAGAAATGAGAGCTTTTTTTTGTTTTCATAATTCAAATCAACAGGGATGGTCATCGTAATTATTGCTGTTAAGGATTTGAATTCTGTTCTTGGATAATCAAAATTGGATGTAGCGATTAATTAAGATTAATTGTAGGAATACATCAGCATTACATTGCTATTAGCAGTTGAAAATGTACCTTTTATAATTAATTCGTAATTTCGCTAAAATAAAAATGTAATCTATTAGTTTTATAGGTATGTTCAAACACTAAATAATAATGAAAAAACACCACATTAGTTTTGTTGTACTTTTAACTGTAATGCTTTTTAGCCAAAATATCTTAGCCCAATCCGAAGTCAACAAGTTGGATGAAAAGGGGAAAAAGCATGGAGTATGGAAAGGCATTTTTGAGGAATCAAAAAGGCCTCGATACGAAGGGACGTTTGATCACGGTAAGGAAATTGGGGTTTTTAGTTTTTATGATGATACAAAAGCCAAGTCTATCATAGCTACTAGGGAATTTAATGTAAAAGACAATTCAGCCTATACAATTTTTTATGATCAAAATAAAAATAAAGTTAGTGAGGGTAAAGTAGTTAATAAATTATTTGAAGGACAGTGGAAATACTACCACCAGGCTTCAAA
>JAYTBZ010000338.1:0-29939 GCA_043736705.1 Flavobacterium sp.
TGATAGTATTTTGAAAGCGAATGAAAAAGGTAAAATCAAAATCAAGAAAATTGAAGATAATACTGCGGCTGAGGTAGAGATATTAATTCACCTTTTTCCAGGTGTGTCTCCAGATAAGACTATCGATGCCTTGTTTGCTTTTACGGCTTGTGAAACTTCGGTAGCGCCATTAGGTTGTGTGATTGAAGACAACAAACCGTTATTTATTGGGGTTTCTGAAATGTTGAAAATATCTACGAACAGAACCGTTGAATTATTGAAAAGTGAACTCGAAATTCAATTGAGTGAACTAGAGGAACAATGGCATTTTCTTTCTTTGGAACGTATTTTTATAGAAAATAAAATCTATCGTGACATCGAGGAAATGACGACTAAAGAAACGGTAATTAAAGCCGTTGATGATGGTTTAAAACCACATACAAAACACTTAAAACGTGCCGTTACCGAAGAAGATATTCTGCGATTGCTGGACATTCGAATTATGCGAATTTCTAAATTTGACAGTAACAAAGCGCAGGATAAAATAGAATCATTGGAAGGCGATATCGAGCAAGTAAAACACAATCTAGAGCATTTGATTGATTTTGCGATTGCCTATTTTACCAAATTAAAAGAGAAATACGGAAAAGGACGCGAACGACAAACAGAGCTGCGAATTTTTGATGATATTGAAGCTACGAAAGTGGTTTTAAGAAACACTAAATTATACGTCAATAAAGAGGAAGGTTTCGTGGGAACCAGCTTGAAAAAAGACGAATACGTTACGGATTGTTCTGATATTGATGATGTAATTGTTTTTCTCCGTGACGGGAAAATGATGATTACCAAAGTAGATGCGAAAACCTTTGTGGGTAAAGATATTATTCATATTGCTATTTTTGATAAAAGCGATAAGCGTACCATTTACAACATGATTTACCGTGACGGGAAATCAGGCCCTTCCTACATCAAACGTTTCAATGTTTCTGGAGTTACTCGAGATAAAGCGTATGATTTAACTAATGAAACTACGGGTTCACAAGTAGTATATTTTTCGTGTAATCCAAATGGTGAAGCAGAAGTGATTACGATATTACTGCGTCAAGTGGGAACTGTTAAAAAACTAAAATTCGATATTGATTTCGCTAATTTGGCTATAAAAGGACGTGCTTCTAAAGGGAATTTAGTTACCAAATATCCCATAAAAAAAATAGAATTGAAGGAGAAGGGAATTTCTACGTTATTACCAAGAAAAGTTTGGTTTGACGAAACGGTTCAACGATTAAATGTAGATGGGCGAGGAGAATTACTGGGAGAATTTAGGCCTAACGACAAAATTTTAATTATTTCGCAAACTGGAAAATTAAAAGCAATTACACCAGAATTATCGACACATTTTGATGAAGATATGGTGATATTAGAAAAATGGATACCTAAAAAACCAATTTCAGCCATTTATTATGATGGAGAAAAAGAGCGCTATTATATCAAACGTTTTTTGGTTGAAACCGAAAATAAAGAGGAGACTTTTATAACAGAACATCCTAATTCACAATTAGAAATCGTTTCCACGGATTATCGTCCTGTCGCAGAACTGATTTTTCCAAAAATAAAAGGAGTTCAAAAAGAGGCTATGACGGTAGATATAGAGTCGTTTATTGCGGTAAAGGGATTTAAAGCTATGGGTAATCAATTAACAACCGATAAGTTGAAACAAGTAAACTTACTAGATCCATTGCCTTATGATGTACCTGTTGAAATTATTCCAGAGGATTTAGAGGTGAGAGGAGAGACAAATGCTGATGATTCATTGATTCAGTTAGACGATGATGGCCAAATAACTTTATCCTTAGAATAAAAAAAGCTTCCAAATGTGGAAGCTTTTTTTATGAATTTCAAAGTTGATTACTTTACTTTTTTATTTTTTGTCATTTTCATATTCAGTACTTCTACTAGTAAGGAGAAGCTAATAGCAAAATACAAATAACCTTTTGGAACAGGTGTTACGTGGCTTCCAAAGATTAAAGCATTCGATAAATGAGCACTTTCTGTTAGCAGCATCATACCTATTAATATCAAAAAAGATAAACCTAGAATTTGAATAGAAGGATGTTTGTTGACGAAATTCCCAACTGGTACTGCAAACTGCATCATGATTAAAACCGAAATAACTACAGCAGTGATCATAATATAAAGAGCTCCTTCAACTCCATTTGTCATTCCAACGGCAGTCAAAATACTATCGAAAGAAAAAACCAAATCAATCAAGATAATTTGAAAAATTACATTTTGGAACGATTTTGTTGCCGCTTTTCCTAATTCTTTTTCTTCGTGTCCTTTTTCATCTACTTTTTCTCGAATCTCATTGGTACTCTTGTAAATTAAGAATAATCCACCGCCTAATAAAATTAGACTTTGTCCCGTTATTCCAGCAGAAAACCAACTCCAATTAATATGAAACCAAGGCTCTTTCATTTGTATCAATAAATTAATACCAAACAAAAGAGCAATTCTCATAAACATAGCTAGGAACATTCCTATTTTTGTTGCTCTTTTTCGTTGCTCTACAGGTAATTTCCCTGTTGCGATTGATATAAAAATGATGTTGTCTATTCCCAATACAATTTCAAGAAATGTCAATGTTAAAAGGGCTATCCAAGCATCAGGATTTAAAAATACTTCCATTTTTGAGCGTTATAGATGATACAATTTAATCGGTTATTTTAGTAACGGTGCCTCTTTGTTTTGCATCTGAGCCAACCATTCCAAATTCAAAGGTATAGGAATTTTTTGTAGTTGTCAATATTTTCATTCCAATTGCTTTTTCTTCGGACCTATTTTTTGGGTGTAATTTGAGTAAAACATATTCACAATCGTTTACCCATCGTATTGAAGCAGTATCAGTTTTTCCTTCAAAATTTTCAATTTCAATTCTGTCGTTACGCTCAAAAAGAGTAGTTTTCTTGATTCCGTTAACCTCATATTCGAACTTGAATTTCCCGGTTTTAAAGTCCTTGCAGTCTCGCTCTGCATCGTAGCAGGATAACTGTAGAAAGACTAAAGAAAGTAAGATTATTTTTTTCATTTCTAAAATTATTTATTTTAACCTATTGTATTTTAATATCGTATTTGTCAAGAAGTCCAGCAATTCCTTGACTTGTAAACTTGGCTTTTTTCATAGGATTGAATTCGGGATCAATTTTATAATTATAAGCTGATAAGAAATCAACTCCTGCTAATTGCGTATCACTAAAAACAGCATGGTCTAAATTACAATTTTCAAAAATAGAGTTCGTAAGATTGGTCCCAATGAAACTGACCTCTTTCATTGCGCAATTATTGAATTTGGTCTTCGGCATTTTTTTATTAGCAAACGAAGCGTAATCCAGCACGCAATCTTGAAATGAAACAGCAAACAAAAAGTCATTGCATTCTTCAAATTGGATTCCTAAAAGTTTACAGTCTTTAAATTGAACTCCTTTCAAACTAGTACCTATCAATTTAGTCATGGCTAAATTGCAATCGATAAACTCACAGTCTGTGAAGGTATTATTTGAAAAATTACTACTAGAGAAGTCACAGTTTAAAAATAGACAATCTTCAAACTCTCTGTTATTAACTATTACATTGGTAGAAACTATTTTTTCAAATGTTTTTTGAATGTGAATGAGATCTTCCATCAGTCGTTAAATAAGCTTTTCATAATTAATTTTAAACCAGCATACATCAAATACATGGCAGCACCACAGGCAATAATACCAATTGCCAAAACCAGATAATGCCACACATTTTGCTTATTCATAAAAGCATTATAAATTACAGCTGGACCCAAGAATAACAGAGGTAAAGCACCTGCAAGATATTTTATTCCTTTTGATAGTACTTCTTTATTTGTAGCCATTTATTTGCGTTTGTATTTGTAGTAAAGTGAGAAAATAAAATTCATCACTGTTTGAAAAATGATTAAATATAGGAATAAAAAAATGTTTTTTAATCCTAAAGGATCTGTTTTAAAAAAGTGAAAAGTAGAGTGAAAAATCAAAACAAAATAGATAGCTACTAATAACGTATTTACGCAGCAAAAAAGCTTTATGTTTTGCCATTTTCTTAAAAAATAGATTGTAATTATCCATAGAACGGGTAGCAATGCTAGTCCAAAATAAAATAGGAATATCATTATTTAGATTGGTAAAAATCAACAACTTTTCTTACACTTCCGTATTTTTTCAAAAGTTCACTAGCCTCATCGTAAGATACTTGAATTTCTTCAATAATCATTTTTACCCCACGATCTACCAGTTTACTGTTACTGAGTTGCATGTCTACCATTTTGTTGCCTTTTACTTTACCTAGTCGTATCATAGTCGCTGTTGAAATCATATTGAGAACCAGTTTTTGTGCCGTGCCGGCTTTCATGCGAGAACTTCCGGTAACAAACTCGGGTCCTACAATTACTTCAATAGGAAATTTTGCCGTTCGTGAAATTGGACTTCCTACATTACAAGAAATGCTTCCCGTGGTAATATTATTTTGGTTACAAGATTTCAAGCCACCTATAACATAAGGTGTAGTTCCTGAAGCGGCAATACCAATAACTACGTCATTTTCATTGATATTAAATGCTTGTAAGTCAATCCAGGCTTGAGTAGCGTTGTCCTCGGCATTTTCTACTGCTTTGCGAATGGCGGTATCGCCACCGGCAATAATCCCGATTACTACATCAAAAGGAACACCAAATGTAGGCGGACATTCTGAGGCATCGAGTATTCCAATTCGGCCGGAAGTTCCAGCGCCGATGTAGAATAAGCGTCCGCCACTTTTCATTTTAGCAACGATTTCAGTTACTAAAACTTCTATTTGTGGCAACGCTTTTTCGACTGCAAGTGGCACAGTCTTGTCTTCTTGATTGATATTAGATAACAATTCTGAAACCGACATTTTTTCTAAATGTTCGTGTTTTGAGGATTGTTCTGTAGTTTTTGTAAAGGTCATTTTTCTTGTAATTGGGCAATACCAAAATTAATCTTTTTTATTGCAATCTCGAAATTTAAGGAGTAGAGTCGCAAAGATTTAAATTCTTTTTTTTTATAATAAGAGTAATACAAGTTACGAGATCTTCTTTTAGAAAAAGATTAGGTGATAATGAATGTTTTTTTGAATTATTTTGAACGAGCTAAAATATTATATTTGTAGCATAACTAAAAAGTAAATGGATAAATTAAGTTTTTTGAACGGCATCGCTATGATGGCTGTTTTTGTTTCGCTACTTCTTGCTTTTTTTTTATTCACGGTAAAAACGAAAAACAAACTGGCAAACCGACTATTTGCGTGGTTTCTTATTCTAACTGCTTTTGATCTCAGCGGATTCTTTATTTACGACTATATTTATAATTACCTGAATTTTGAAATTTTAAGATGGACAGCTTGTCTATTGATTATGCCATTATTCTATATTTACGTATTGGCTGTTTACTATACTGATTTCCGATTAAAACCAAAACATTTATTGCATACAATTCCATTTCTAATCATAAATTTAGTTTTAACTCCCAGATTCTACCTACCTAATGGCACTGCAAAAGAGCACCTTTTTGAGCATGATAATCAAATGTTTGAAATGTACTTTTTTCAGGTTTTAATTGAAGTTCAGTACTTGTTTTACATCATCAGTGTATTTGTAATTTTGAAAAAGTATAAAGAAATATACTTTGAAAATTACACAAATCCGAGTAGTTCCACTTATAAATGGCTGTTTCAAATGACGGTCGTTTTCTTTACTGCGCATACTTTTTTGGTTTTCAAGAATTTATTGAGATATACAAATTATAATGGGGTATTTCTTTGGGCAAATATAATCGTAGGATTGGTAGCTTTTTTTATAACGTGCTGGTTTGTGTTAAAAGCCCTGAACTATCCTGAACTTTTTAGAGGAATTGACTCCAAATTATTATTGACAAAAGATATCATTAACAAACCCGAAATCGATACAAATGTAACCGAATTAAATAATGATCAGGACATCATTATTACCGATCAAATTGCATTTCTAAAAAAATACATGATAGACGAAGAGCCTTATCTTGACCCATCCCTTACGATACAAGAACTTGCCAATCAAATCAATATACCCGTTCGCGATTTATCTGTTTTGATTAATCATCATATGAATCAACATTTTTTTGATTTTGTGAATGAATACCGCCTCAAAAAAGCGATGAATATTTTGAAAAATCAATCAAAAAGCCATTTGACTATTTTAGAAATCTTATATGAAGTCGGTTTCAATTCAAAATCTTCTTTCAATACCTCATTTAAAAAATACACTGAGCTAACACCTACAGCTTACAGGAATAGTTCATTATAAGCGTTTTGTAAAAAGTCGAACTTTACAATCAAAAAGTCGAACCAATTTCTACTAATGAAATTGGTTCGACTTTTTTTATCGGTCGCATTTCAAAATTTTCTATAGCAACTTTGGCTCAAATTAGTAAATCAAGTATAAATTTAGAAATTATGAAAAAAAAAAATCTGATTATTTTTTTACTGTTGCCTTTGTTCTGTCTAGCACAATCATCATTAAAAAGAAAAGTATCCGATACAAAAATTGTTAGTGGAGCCATGACTGCGGTCGATCCTATCCGCAAAAACCAAATTCTTGAAGAGAAGTTTATCCAGATCAATGGCATTGAACAATGGGTAACCATTAAAGGAGAAAGTTCAAAACCCGTTATCCTATTCCTTCATGGAGGTCCGGGAAGTGTGATGAGTCCCTATGCAGATAACCTCTACATAGAATTGGAAAAAGATTTTATTATTGTTCAATGGGACCAGCGAGGCGCAGGAAAAACCTATGGAAAAAATGCACCACCGGAAGAACTAACCCCGGAATATTTGCAATCGCACCCATTATCGATTGAACAGATCTCCGCTGATGGTATCGCACTCTCGGAATACTTACGTCAGTATCTGAAAAAGCAGAAACTTATTCTTTTCGGAACCTCTTGGGGATCTGCTTTGGGAGTGACAATAGCGACAAAACGTCCCGACCTGTTTTATGCCTATGTGGGTCATTCACAAATAGTGAATCCTGATGATGACATGTCGCTTTTTAATAAAGTATACCAATTGGCAGAAAAAAACAATGACAAGCAGTCCTTGGAGATGCTAAACACAATTGGTAAGCCACCTTACAATAGGGCTAAAACAGTGGGTCAGTTATGGAGAATTGTAAAAAAATATGAAAGAGAAAACTCCTTGCCGGCACCTGAGTCTTGGTTTGTAGAATCGCCAGGCTATAACAATGCAAAAGATGATTGGGCCAGAAGGGATGGTGATGACTATTCATTTGTCAATTTTGTCGGTGACAAAAAACTAGGCGTAAACTCTATGCGCTCTTCCATTAACTTCCTGAAGAATAATCTGGACTTTAAAATACCGGTTTATTTCATTCAAGGTGAAGAAGATATTTTAACACCAATGGAATCCACAAAAGAATATTTCAATAAAATTATTGCTCCAAAAAAAGAATACATATTATTACCAAAAGCGGGCCATGGTTTTAATTTATCAGTAGTCGAAGCACAATTTAAAATATTTAAGAACATTAATTTCCGAATAGAATAGCTCATTATAAGCGTTCTGTAAAAAGTCGAACTTTATAATAAAAAAGTCGAGCCAATTTCATCTGTAGAAATTGGTTCGACTTTTTTTTGTTAGTCGCATTTCGAAATTTTTTAAAGCAACTTTGCTTCAAATTATTAAAATTAGTATAAATCTAGAAATTAATAAAAAAGCAAATCTGATTATTTTTTTACTGTTCCCTTTGTTCTGTTTAGCACAATCGTCTTTAAAATTAAAAGAAATATCGAAAACAATATTTCTACAGTTAGAGACGTAAATATTCAATCTTTGATTGATAGTGTAGCTAATAAAATGATTCAAAACCTTTGATTAATTCAGCTTCCATCGGAATAAACCATCAAAGTGTGTTTATGAGCACCGCAAACATTCCTTTCTATAAAGTATAAGCAATGTCGTTTTTTATTTCCTCCATGACAAAGGAACTTTGAACATTAGAAATCCCTTTTATTACAGATAATTTATCGATAATAAACTTATGGTATTCATTCATGTCATTAACAGCAATTTTCAATAAAAAATCATAATTCCCAGAAACATGAAAACATCCCATAATTTCAGGCAATTCGTTGATGTGTTTTTTAAAATCATCAATCAATTCCCTTGAATGAACGGCCAAGGTAACTTGACAGTATACACTGATCGATTTTCCAATTTTTGCACCATCCAATACTGCAACATATTTTTTGATGTATTGCTTTTGTTCTAATTTTTTTATCCGCTCAAACGTTGGAGAGATTGATAAGTCTACTTTTTCAGCAATTTCCTTAGTGTTTAACTTGGCATTTTGTTGGAGGAGCATTAATATTTTTTTGTCTGTAGCATCCATGGCAGAAAAATTATCTGGTTTGAAAAATAAATTTATATTAATTCAGTATTAAAATTCTGTATTTATAGTCAAATGTAGAATTATATTTTGAATTTAATTAAATGAGTAGAATTTATTTTCAAGTAGAGTATTTTTGTTAGAGAAACATTTTTAAAGTATGAAAACAATTTCAGAGTCATTAACAGAGCAAGATAACCAACGATTAATTGAATTAGAACAATTTATTGAAAATGCGAGAGATAATTTCTTGGGCTATCCCGTTTCAAAGGATTTTGATTATTCAGAAATCAACCATTTCTTAAAATACCCTATTAATAATTTGGGGGATCCATTCGAAGACTGCACCTACAAAGTGCAAACCCATGAATTGGAAAGAGAAGTTGTTGGTTTTTTTGCAAAAATGTTCCGCGCGAATCCAAAAGATTATTGGGGTTACGTTACTAATGGAGGATCTGAGAGTAATTTGTACGGTTTATATTTGGCTAGGGAATTATATCCAAAAGCAATGGTTTATTACTCTGAATCGACTCATTATAGTGTCCGTAAAAACATTCATTTGCTTAATATACCTAGTATTGTCATTCGATCGCAAGAAAACGGCGAGATTGATTATACCGATTTTGAGAATACACTAAAAATGAATCGGCACAAGCCCGCCATAGTTTTGACAACCTTTGGCACGACCATGAAAGAAGCTAAAGATGATGTTTCTAAGATTCGAAATATCCTGAAAGGATTAGCGATTCAAGACAGTTATATTCATTGTGACGCAGCTTTGTCTGGCGGTTACGGAGCTTTCATGGAACCGCGTTTTCCATTTGATTTTAAAGATGGTGCAGACAGTATTTCTATTAGCGGTCATAAGTTTATTGGTTCACCAATACCAACGGGTGTAATTGCAACAAAACGATCTAATAGAGACCGTATTTCAAAGGGAATTTCCTATATCGGTTCACTGGATACCACCATTACTGGATCTAGAAATGGACATTGCCCATTGTTTTTATGGTATGCTCTAAAAAAACTAGGGGTTGACGGTTTAAAAAAGCGTTATTTACAAAGTTTGGAAATTGCGGAATATTGTGAGCAAGGACTAAAAGAGATAGGTATAGATGCTTGGCGAAACCCGAATGCCATTACGGTTGTGTTTCCTAAAATGTCTGAACAAATAAAATCAAAATGGCAATTGGCTACTGAAGGAGATATCTCTCATATCATTTGCATGCCAAATGTTACTAAAGGACAAATTGATAATTTCATTCACGACATCAAAAATTATGTAGAAAGACCAGAAGAAATATTTGAATTTGGATTTGAATGATACGTAAATATCCAAAGGTTACACCTTAAATTGACTAACAAACAAGAAAATGAAGTTAGAACGAAAACTGACTTTTTGCTTTTTTAGTCATAATGTTATATAAAATACGCCAAGGCAATTCCTATTACGATCATAGAAACTTTGGCGATATTGAATTTGTGGCCTTCAC
This sequence comes from Flavobacterium sp., assembly GCA_043736705.1. Lineage (GTDB taxonomy): Bacteria > Bacteroidota > Bacteroidia > Flavobacteriales > Flavobacteriaceae > Flavobacterium. The sequence goes on from JAYTBZ010000338.1 coordinate 9,937, forward strand.
TACTTTCGAAAATGATGGTAGATGAAATATGGAATAATATTCCTATTACGATGGCAGTGATTTCAGTATAATACACCTTTAATATTGGCAAATAATCAGATAAAAAAGTTCCCAGCGGAGTCATAACGGCAAAGGTAATCATAAAGAAAAAAATAGCTTTTTTATCGAGACTTGCATTGATAAAAAAAGTAGTCAAAATAATAGCAATAGGCAAATGGTGGATGGCTATTCCTATGGCTAGATCGTTGTCATGACTTACAGGAAATCCTTCCAGAAACGCATGAATACAGAGGCTAACAAAAAGTAACCATGGAATTTGAGTCATTTTTTCGTGTCCGTGTACATGGCCGTGTTCTGCTCCTTTGGAGAAAAACTCCAAGATGATTTGAAACAGAATGCCCAACATAATAAAAAGTCCAATATTTGAACTCTTACTTTCGTAAATTTCAGGTAATAAGTGCATGACCGTCAAGGAAAGCAGGAAAGAGCCACTAAATGCTAATAGCAATTTGAGATTGGTTTTATTCTTTGGCCGTATAATCAATGCGGCAATATAACCTATGATTACGGAAAGTAATGGTAAAAGGTAATTCATGTTTCTTTCTTAACCGTTTATTTGTTTATTTGTTTAACCGTTAATCTGCTTCAGAGTTTATTTGTTTTTACGATTAACCCTTTAAACGATTAACCGATTAACCCAACAATTATTTAAAAATCATGATTAGGCGTTCACTATCGGTTTTATGGAATTTTTTCAGTTTGTAATCGCCAAAAATGTCCAATAAGTAAATTCCAGCTTCCTCCATTAAACTCTCAAAATCTTTTAGTGTCAGGGCTTTTACTTTTTCAGTAAAATGAAATTTTTGTCCTTTGTCTTCAAAATCAATTTCTTTATAAATATGACCGTCTTTCAAATAACGTTTAATATAAAAATCAATTCCATCGACTGTTTTGGTCTCCTCTGGAACTAATGTCTCGAGCACTTGGGCAACATTCATAAAATCGATAACTGCAAATCCATATTCAGATAAGCTTTCTTTTATAGATTTTAGCGTAGTAAGATTGTCTTCATCGTTTTCAAAATAACCAAAGCTGGTAAATAAATTAAAAATAGCATCGAACTTCTCTTCAAATGGTTCTCGCATATCATGCACTTTGAAGTGAAGGCTATCATTCGTGTTTTTAGCAGCTTCTAGAATGCTGTTCTCTGATAAATCTGCTCCTAGAACCGTAAAACCCAATTGATTTAAGTAAATAGAATGACGACCTTTGCCACAGGCTAAATCCAGCACGTTAGCCTTTTCTGGAAGATTGAGATAATGGGTAAGATTATCCATGAAAACCTGAGCTTCTCTATAATTTCTATCTTTGTAAAGGATGTGATAATACGGGCTGTCAAACCAAGAGGTATACCAGTTTTCTGTTGATTTCTTTTGATTTTCAATAGGAGGATTTTGCGCTGCAGACATTTATTCTTTTTCAATTAATTCGATTCAGGCAAATTTAGTGTATTTTTGCAACGAATACTTGATTTTACAATGGAAAATAATTATAAAATGGTTGCCAAAACCTTTTTTGGTTTTGAAGAAATATTAGCAAAAGAATTGCAAATGCTGGGCGCTCAAAACGTGGAGCAAGGAGTAAGAATGGTTAGTTTTAAGGGCGATAAAGGGTTTATGTACAAAGCAAATTTGTCGTTACGTACCGCATTAAAAATTCTAAAACCAATCTATTTTTTTAAAGCCAATAACGAACAGGCTCTGTATAAAGGGATTTCTGGCGTGAATTGGTCAAAATTGATTGGAGCCAATCAAACATTTGTAATAGACACTACTGTTCATTCAGAATACTTTAATCACTCTGAATTTGTATCTCAAAAATGTAAAGATGCTATCGTAGATCAGTTCAGAGAACGAACTGGGCAACGTCCGAGTATCGATAAAGTGCATCCAGATTTAAGAATTAACGTCCATATTGATAAAGACCAAGTATCTGTAGCTTTGGATACTTCCGGAAATGCCTTGAACCAACGTGGGTATAGAACGGCTACTAATATTGCTCCTATCAACGAAGTATTGGCTGCCGGAATTTTATTGCTTTCGGGTTGGGATGGCCAAACAGATTTCTTAGATCCAATGTGTGGTTCGGGAACATTCTTAGCCGAAGCAGCCATGATTGCCTGCAATATTCCAGCAAATATTAACCGTAAAGAATTTGCATTCGAAAAATGGAATGATTGGGACAATGATTTGTTCGATGCGATTTCAGATAGTTTATTGAAGCGTGTTCGCGAATTTCATTACACTATAAAAGGCTACGATAAAGCACCTAGTGCGGTTCAGAAGGCCAAGGACAACGTCAAAAATGCTAATCTGGACGAGTATATTTCTATCGAAGAACAAAACTTTTTTGATACCGAAAAAACTTCGGAAGGGAAGTTACATATCGTTTTCAATCCGCCATATGATGAGCGATTGGACATTCATATGGAAGAATTCTACAAAAATATTGGTGATACTTTAAAGAAAAATTATCCTGGTACTAATGCCTGGATGATTACAGCCAATCTAGAAGCATTGAAATATGTAGGATTAAAACCTTCGAGAAAAATCAAACTTTTTAATGCTGGTTTAGAAGCTCGATTGGTAAAATATGAAATGTACGAAGGAAGCAAGAGAACAAAGTTTCAGGTAACAACTGATAGTGTTGAATAGGCATTATTCAAATTTTTACTTTCGACCTTTTGACTTTACAACTTTAAGACTAAAAAAATGACCAAATTACAAATACGAGCTTTTCTTTACCAATTGGGATGCTTTGCCATATTGTTTATCTCTGTTCGCTACATCGTAGCGCATTATACTAATTTGACTAGTTTCTGGATTCCATTGACCGCCTTTATCATTGGGACTATTATAGCTCCTAAATTCCAAGCTGTAAAAACCAAAGACGGAGAAAAATTATTTATGAAATGGATTTTCATGAAAGGAATTAAGGAAATAGGATAGTCTAGCTATCTGGAGATGTTCTATTTTTAAAATATTGACCGCTAATTTGCTAATTTTCACAAAAAAAATTAGCAAATTGGCGGTTATTTTTTTTCAACTTTTTTAGGAGTGATTTTTTTCTTATATATTGGAACAAAATAGGTTATGGTGTAGTTAAAACCTACACCAAAACTTCCATCGTAGGTTCTATTGAATCCAGGAATGTATAAGTTGGAGAAATTTTCAGGTTCTTTATTGGTTAACAATCTATTCAGTCGAAGACTAAAGCCCAAAAAGACATTATTAAATACTTTTGCTTTTACTCCAGCTACAACTTCTATCCAACTGGCCGTTAACCCATCGTATTTCTGACCGGATGCAATAACTGGTGCTTCACCAAAATAAGGATTTGCATTGTAGATGCGATAACTATTTAATTGCTGGTTAAAAGTACTGAAACCATATCGCATTCCTATGGAAATAATATTTTCCATGTCCAGCCAGTTTTCATATGCATTGTAATCAAAACCTGCTTTAATATAAGAACCTTTAGTAGTAAAATTGAGGCGGTCGTCATCGGTAGTTTTATTTTCGTTTCCAAGTTCGGCTGCCAAAAAATATTTTTTGGTCAATCTGTAATCTCCCACAAACTCAATTCCTTTATAATCTTTGTCATATAAAGCACGAGTCAGCTTGTACAAATCTATTCCTACACGCAAGCCATAACGATCGGTTTTTACAGGAATCGAATCGTTCTTTTTGATTTCAGGATTAATTTTTACAAGTGGTAAAGGCGCTTCTGGAATCTTTGGATTATCCAAAGTAGTTTTTGGAGCACTTTTAGCAGGTGTTGTTTCTTGCGATTGTACAAGAGTCAGCCACAATAGAAGACAAAAACTAAAAAAAGATTTTAATGTGTGTTTCATTTTCGTTTTCTATAATATTTTTTTCAACCGAGATAAATTTAATCCATTTTTGATCCGCAGACGGGCCATCTGTATGCGTGTAAGGATTGGTAGCATCTAGTGTAAAATTAGTTTTGTAACCACAAGCCCTAGAAACAAAAAGTTCCTGAGTTGCATAATCAAATTTTATATTATCAACATTTACTAAAGCAGTATTTGTATTGCCAGAATTTAACGTCAAACTATAACTAGTGCTGGTTCCTACTATTTTCAACGGAATCGAAATGGTATTGCCACTTGTGGTTTGACTACCATTAAAAACTATTCCATCTGTCATACCTTCTCCTACTACTTTTAGATTCGTCACATTTTTTAAAACAGAAGGATTCGAAAAATCGTAAAAACCAATCACAATTCGAGGTGTTGTTGGTGTATTGGCATCACAAATATCATCTTTCTCGCAACCGGAAAAGGATGATGCTACTGCAAATACCAGTAAAATTATTTTTTTCATTTACATTTTTTTTGTGGCAACCGATTCGTAATTAGTATGCGCAAGAAAATTTTGGAATGTTAAAGTCAATATCAAAAGCAATTTTTAAAATCTACAATCTAAAATCTACAATCTAAAATCGTTAATCTACAATCAAAAATCAATTATCTTCTTTCTAAAAGTACAACATTTTCTACATGATGCGTTTGCGGAAACATATCTACAGGACGCACACGAGTCACTTTGTATTTCTCATCCATTAAGGCTAAATCACGTGCTTGTGTAGCCGAATTACAACTTACGTAAACCACTTTTGCAGGTGCAATTTTCATGATTTGTTCAATTACATCTTTGTGCATTCCATCTCTCGGTGGATCTGTTATAATTACATCAGGATGACCATTTTGTGCAATAAATGCATCATTAAACACCACTTTCATATCTCCTACAAAGAACTCACAATTTGTAATTTCATTGCGTACTGCATTTGCTTTTGCATCTTTTATTGCATCTGGAACACTTTCTACACCGATTACTTTTTTTGCTTTTTTCGAGACAAACTGTGCAATAGTACCCGTTCCTGTGTATAAATCATAAACAATTTCATTTCCAGTTAATCCTGCAAAATCTCTAGTGATTTTATACAATTCATACGCTTGATCTGAGTTGGTTTGGTAAAAAGATTTGGCATTAATACTAAATTTCAAACCTTCCATTTCCTCTAAAATATAATCTCTTCCTTTGTATAATTTGATATCCGTATCGTATAAAGTATCGTTTGCTTTATTATTGATGACATATTGAAGTGAAGTAATTTGCGGGAATTTTTCGTAAAGATGATCTAGGATTAATTCTCTATTGACTTTGTCATTTTCAAAGAACTGAATCAAAACCATGATTTCTCCTGTAGAAGCTGTGCGCAACATAAGCGTTCGCAATAATCCAGAATGTTCTCTTGGATTAAAAAAAGTCAATCCATTAGCATTCGCAAAATCCCTTACTTCGTTTCTAATCGCATTTGATGGATCTTCTTGTAAATGACATTTGTTGATATCCAAGATTTTGTCCCACATTTTCGGAATATGGAAACCAAGTGCGTTTCTGTTTCCTAAATCTTCAGTACTGCCAATTTCTTTTTCGGTCAACCAGCGACTGTTTGAAAAGGAAAATTCCATTTTGTTTCTGTAAAAAAACTGTTTCTCTGAACCTAAAATCGATTCAAATTCTGGAAGCTCCAATTTTCCAATGCGTTGTAAATGATTCAGCACCTCATTTTGCTTGTAATACAACTGTTGGCTGTACTTCATATTTTGCCATTTACAACCACCACATACACCAAAATGCTCGCAAATTGGTTCCATTCGATGTTCAGAATATTCATGAAAATGAACTGCTTTTCCTTCATAATATGCCTTACGTTTCTTGAACGTTTGCACATCAACCACATCGCCAGGAACGACATTTGGAATAAAAATTACTTTACCATCCGGCGCCTTTGCTACCGATACGCCTTTTGCTCCAGCATCAAGGACTTTTATTTGATGAAAGACAACCTTGTCTGTATTTTTCTTAGCCATAGCGCAAAAATAAGCGTTTGAATGGTTTTATAAATTCAATTTGGGAATTTTTTTTAAAACATCTAGTTTTATTTGTGCCATTTCCTGCTTTTCGTTACAAATCCTCGTTTTAGGAGATCAAAACCGGCGGTAAAAGGAGCTTGCTGCGGCCGCTCTTTTCTCGCACTGTTTTTTATGCTCCTGCTGCTTCGGGATTTTCACTACAATCAGGGGCAGAAAAGGAGGCTCATAAAACATTTTTTATGGCTAATCACGATTTTTTTTGAAATGTATTTATTTTTATAATTATTAAAAATTAGTTTGTAAATTTAACTCACGAATTTAAAATGCTTTCTAATGTAAATGCTTTAAAACAAGAAAATCAATTAACATTTTATTTAGAATTAGTATAGTTTAGGTAAGAAATTAATCACTTATTTTTGTACAACCCATTGTTTTACAGTTAATAAAAACTAATTAAAATTACTTATGGATTTGTATGAAAAATTATCTAAAATAAGTTTTCTCAGAAATAGTTACGCCTTTAAATTTTTGTTTGTAGCGTTTATTGGGATTCATATTCCACTAATCGGATTGTTGTTTTTTTCCTTATACGGGGGTTCTAATGTTTCAGCAAATTCCATATTAATTTTCACTTTGATTATGACTCTGGCGGCTACCGGAACAACCTTAGCGGTGTTAAAGTGGCTAATTAAACCCATCGAAGTTGCGTCTAAAGCATTGCATACTTATAGAAAGAAAAGAATTGTTCCTGCATTACCAACTTATTTCACTGATGAAGCTGGTTTATTAATGAAAAACATACAGGATTCAATTGCAGAAAACGAAAATTTTATTATCGAAAAACAAGAATTAATATATTTACTTTCCCATGATTTAAGAAACTATATCGGAAATTCTAAATCGGCTGCATTACTTATTTTAGAGGAACAACCTTCGGAGGCAATAACGACTTTGGCTCAAATATTACTGCAGTCTACTGCACAGCAATACAATTATATCGATACTTTTATCAAATTGTTGAAAGAGCAAGATGAAATCATTGAAAGGAAATCTAAAATAGATAACGTGGAGTTTACATTTGTTTTTGATGCAATAGCAGAGCAGCTAAATCAATTATTAGTTAGTAAAAATATTAAATTGGTTTTGTCTATTGAAGTCAAAGAAGCACTTTTAAAAATTGATAAATTATTATTGATTCGAGTCTTAGTTAACTTAATTGATAACGCTATTAAATTTTCTTTCCCAAGCAGTGAAATCAACGTTCGGGTTTATGTTCATCATCATAAATTAGTATTCGAAATTAAGGATAAAGGAATGGGTTTTGATCAAAACCAGAAAAAAGAATTATTTCGAAAATTCACAAAATTGAGTAAACTTGGTACATCAAATGAGCCATCGACAGGAATTGGATTGTATTTGTGCAAAAAAATAATAGAACGACACGATGGAAAAATTCTAGCTGAAAGTAATGGAATCAATCAAGGGGCTACTTTTTCTATTGTTTTTCAAAATAGTAAGTGAATAAAATCTTGAGATTTACCCATAGATTTACGAAAAAAAATTAAATTTATTATATTTCTGCAATTTAAATTAAAAATTCTACGAGGAACTTTAAATTTTCGTTAAAAAAAAGTATTTCTAAAAGTATTTTTTTCGAAATCAACTAAATTTAAAAAATAAAAAAATATAATTATGAAAAGAAACGCAACCGCAGTCTGGAATGGTTCACTCAAAGAAGGAACTGGAAAATTAACTACACAAAGCACTACATTAAAAGATACGCAATATTCCTTTAAATCTCGTTTTGAAGAAGGCGTAGGGACAAATCCCGAAGAATTGATTGCAGCGGCTCATTCAGGTTGTTTTACCATGCAGCTTTCAGCATACATTACCGAAGCTGGTTTTGAAATTGAAAGTATCGAAACTAAATGCGATATTGATTTGGTTGACGGAACAATTTTAACCTCACATTTAACGGTTCAGGCGAAAGTAAAAGCAATAACTGATGATGCTTTTCAGCAATTGGTCACTAAAGCCGAGAAAAATTGTCCTATTTCAAAAGTACTGAATGCATCAATATCGACAGCCGCAACATTAGGATAAAGCTGCGCTACTTGTACAAATTAAAGGCTCGAATGACACCAATTCGAGCCTTTAGTTTTTAACCTTTACAACAGTTGGAACGAAACTGTTTAATAGTTATTTAGTTCCTAAAACTTGATTAATTGCTTTTTCGACAAGCGCAGCCATAATCTGATATCCTAATTTGTTGGGATGTACACCGTCACCTGAATAGATTGCCTTTAATCCGTTGTACTCATCTAGCATATACGAAAAATAATCAAGATATAAAACGCCTTTTGCATCAGCATAATTTTTAATCATTGTATTTAGGATGCGTATTTTTTCAGCTGGTTTCTGATTGGAATTCCAAGGGAAATCATTAGCTGGCAATACAGAACATAAAATCACTTTAACATGGTTTGCCTCCGCCAATTCAGCCATAGAGTACAAGTTATTGGCAATCGTTTCTAATGTGGTTGGACCAGTATTCTCAGCAATATCATTTATTCCTGCTAAAATTACCACTATCTCAGGTCGTAAAGCTATTACATCCGCTCTGAAGCGCACTAGCATTTGCGGCGTTGTTTGACCACTAATTCCGCGATTGATATAAAGATTTTTACTAAAAAAATGAGGATTTGAAATGCTCCAAAACTCGGTTATTGAATCGCCCATAAAAACAACTCTTTGTTCTCCTGGCGCTTTTGCTAGGAGCGTTGCATTTTCATTTTGGTATTTGTTTAAATTTGCCCAATCCTGAGCTTGTAATTTTTCTCTCATTTTAATCGATAAAAAATTAAGCAATAAAGTTAGGGTTTGTTTCACACTGCAAATACTACATATCGCGTAAATTCATTTTGTTGATTTAATAAAAAATAATTTTTTCAAAATCCAAAAAACCTTTTTTTAGAATCGAAAGATAGAAAAAAGAAGGTTGTTTGAAAAATGGCAAAAAAATTAATCAAACAAATCCGAAGACAAATACCGATCGCCTCGGTCACAAATAATAGCTACAATTATACCTGAATCTAATTCTTCGGCAATTTTAATCGCAGTTGCAACAGAACCACCACTACTCATTCCTGCAAAAATACCTTCCTCTAACGCTAGTCGTTTGGTCATGGCTCTGGCTTCTTCCTCTGAAACTTCAATGATTCGATCAACTTTATTGGCATCAAATATTTTTGGTAAATATTCTTGTGGCCATTTTCTAATTCCTGGTATTTGAGATCCATCGCTGGGTTGCGCGCCTACAATCTTAATTGCCGGATTCATTTCTTTTAAGTATGTAGATGTTCCAATAATGGTTCCTGTAGTTCCCATAGCAGCAATAAAGTGCGTGACAGATCCTTCGGTATCCTTCCAAATTTCTGGTCCGGTTGTTTTATAATGCGCTTTCCAGTTGTCTTCATTTGCAAACTGATTGAGCATTATGTAACCGCCCTCGGCGACTTTTTTGTCGGCATAATCTCTAGAACCAATTATTCCAGTTGCCGCAGGAGTTAAAATCACAGTAGCACCATAAGCACGCATCGTTTGCGTACGTTCTTTGGTGGAATCTTCCGGTAGAACCAATTCAATTTCGATCTGGAACAACTGTGCAATCATAGCCAAAGCAATTCCAGTATTGCCACTTGTAGCTTCGATTAGCTTGTCTCCTTTTTTGATATCCCCTCGTTCTATTGCAGCAGCGATCATATTGTATGCGGCACGATCTTTTACACTACCACCGGGGTTGTTACCTTCGAGTTTTAATAATAGTTTTACATTTTTATTTTGTACCAAATTAGTAGTTTCTACTAAGGGCGTATTGCCAATTAGGTCTAATATTTTTTGTGATTTCATGCGAAGTAGTCTCAAGATGTAAACCTCAGTTTATAGGTTTACAATTGATATTCAAGGGTTAGAATTGTTTTATAAAGCGCTTATTTAAATATCAGCAACAACGATAGCAGCGGCAAATATTTTTGAAGTAAAGTAACATTTTTAATCTTTTAAAACGAAATACAAAGGTATTGAAGTATTTCTAATTATTTTGATCTTCTGCCAAAAGCTATTTGGCATTTTTTGACATTTTTGTTACATAAATGAACGAAAAATAACGTTTGAATTACAGTTTTTACAAGATTCAAGTTTGTAAGTAACGATGTATCTGTTTTATTTTCAATATGTAGGAACCGATAATTAGTTTGGATGAAACTGTTTTTTTATTTTAGCCAATAAATAGCATCTCATGAAATCCAAAACTTCCTTTATCAGTGACATTTCAAAAAAAGAATTTCCTATGGCGGATAGAATTGCTGCTAAAGTGATACGAAACCCAATTTTGTCACTGATTCAAAATGAGTATCCTGATTTTAATAAAAGCAAGTTTTTATCCATTTCAGAATTGAATAGGTTTCGTGATAAGTATATTTCAAATTATCTCGTTGTCGAAATAGGGGAGCTGTCTAATTTTGAAGCCAAAGTAATCGGTTCGCTAAACGAGGATAAGTCCTTAGTAAATACCGTTGAAGATGAAATTGGTGATCGAACTGTAGGTCAAAAAGTGGCGGATCAGGTAGCTGCTTTTGGCGGAAGCTGGAAATTTATAATTCTTTTTGGTGTTTTTATCTTTTTGTGGATTTTAGCTAACATTTATTTACTGTTGAATAAAGGGTTTGATCCATATCCTTTTATTTTATTGAATTTGATATTATCATGTCTTGCCGCATTGCAAGCTCCAGTGATAATGATGAGTCAAAATCGTCAGGAAGAAAAAGACAGGGAAAGAGCCAAAAAAGATTATATGATTAATTTGAAATCAGAACTTGAAATTAGAATGCTTCATGAAAAACTGGATCATTTAATTATGCACCAACAAGAAGAATTAATAGAAATTCAAAAAGTGCAAATCGAAATGATGAATGATATTTTATCACATATAAAATAATCGCATTCGTTAAAAGTGATAAAAAAGTTAGGATTAATAATGTTTAAAATAATACCCCAAAACCATAATAACACCATTTAAGATTGCTGAACCGATAATTAATTTTTTATAATTTCGGTCTGTATCAATCCAGTTCAAAGCCAAAATTCCTAGAAAAAAAAGCGTGGTAAAAATGGCAGGATACATATTAAAAGCACCTTCAAAATCGCCTTGCATAAGCAGCAAAAAACTTCTCTGAAAACCACAACCCAAACACTCTATTCCGAAGAGCGTTTTACTTAAACAGGGCAGCATATATTTTTCTAAATCCAATGGTTTTTCTTTTTACAATTGTACAAAAAAATAAGAAACGGTTGCTATTATAAATGATGCAATTTTAAATTCATTACTTTTGAAAACTGATAAGTAAAAAAATGAAAAAGTTTATAATTCCATTAATGATTGTGGCGATTACAATTGCTTTATACGAGCAGGTGAGTGCCGAAAAAAATGTATATATTATGGTAATCGCTATTGTAGTTTTCATGATGGGAATGATGCAATTGAGTGCCAAAACACCGAGTAAAAATCAAGATAAAGAAGACGACAATGTTTAATAAAGGGGATAAAGTATCGGTGCTTGACGAAGCGATAAATGGAGTAGTGTTGTCAGTTAAAGACAAGCAAGTTACTGTAGAAACGGAGGATGGATTTACGATGACATTTTTTGTCAATGAATTAATTAAAATAAACGATTCCAGTAACTTACTTGATTCTATTAGAAGAATTAATGTAGATGAAATTGCTAAAGAAAAAGAGATTCCAAAACCACGTAATTTTGTCAAAGAAAAAAAATCAAAGCACGAAATTGCAGCCCCAGAGTTTGATTTACACATCGAAAAGTTGGTACCTAACAAACGCGGAATGTCGAATTATGACATACTAACATTACAAACGGAAACGGCAAAACGACATATAGAATTTGCCATACGCAATCGCATTCCGAAGATTGTTTTTATACACGGTGTGGGGGAAGGAATTCTGAAAGCAGAGTTGGATTTCTTATTGGGTCGTTATGACAATATCGCTTTTCAAGAAGGGAATTATCAAAAATATGGTCAAGGTGCAACAGAAGTCTTTATCAAACAAAGTGCGATGTAAATCGTATTTTGCTTTTTTGTGACACAAAAAAAGGGCTAATTTTTAAGTGATTTAATGGAATAAATCACTTAAAAATTAGCCCTTTTTCTAGCACAGAAATCAGTTAATTTTAGATTAGTAACTAAGCTTTTTTTTGGTTAATTCGTGGTCAATAATTCGCCATAAATGTAGTTATCTCCTAAAATGAAATCGCTGTTTCCTTTTTTTATTTTTACTTTTTTAAGTACAACGGTATGCTTAAATCCTGTACCAAAAGTTGTAGTTGTAACTTCAATTATTCCGCTAATATTTGCCACACCCGTTACTCCAATCCATTCTTCTGTTATCGCTGGAGTAGCCGGATAAGCAGTTTTACAAAAGTATTCATCAGTCAATAATCCAGAAAATAAACGGTAGGTAAGTTTGTTTTTAGTTTCGCCTATTAATGCTGTTCTTGGTGTATTAAGTGGTGTTGCTTCATTTACAATTAGGTTTGGTTCAATGTCAAGAATAAGCGCTTCGCTACTGTTTTTGTCGTACAATTGTTTGGAAACAGCACATTGCTTTAGGACTTTAGTGAAAGCAAATGGTAATGAATTGGTACTTGTTGCGTAGTCGCCAAAAGGAAATGTTTCATACACTTGGGTACCATTCCCTTTATCGAACGTAATGTTTTTGAAGGTAATATTATGATTGTATCCGGTAATTTTAGTACTGTTATCGGTTTGGTTTGTAGTTTTCACAGCAGTGGTTGTGATTACTATTTTTCCGCTAACAGCTGTCCATTGATTGCTTACTACTGGAGTTGCAGGCGGGATTGATTCGCAAAGCGTAGCTGCTGTAACTGTACCGTTGTAAAAGCGATAGATCACGCGGTTGGTAGTGCTAATGTTTAATTCTTGAATTGTAGTTTCAGCGGGAAAAACAATTCCTGTTGCATCAAGAATAAGCGCTTCACTATCTTTTAGTTTATATATTATGTTGTTTGCGGTACATTTTTGTACGGTTACGCTTTCAAAATTGATGTCTTCTTGAATTAAATCTCCATCATCACAACCATTTAGAAACATTGCGAAAATTAATATACTTACAACTCTTTTCATTTTTATACTATTTGTAACAAAAATAGAATTTTTAATTCGTTCCAATTGAATTCTGTTTTAAAATTAGATTTTTTAACAGGATATTAGGTTTTTTATTTTTTTTAAAATGTTTGAAAAATAATAACGACAGTATTCTTTTTTGCAGCGATTGGTTGAATTCTAAGCGAGCATAAATCATTATCTTTGTTAAAATTTATCATTAAATGAGATTAAACAAATATTATTTTGCTGCCTTTTCTGCTTTTTTTATCTGGGGTTTTTTTAGTTTAGCTTTAAAACCGTTACATAATTATGCTTCGTTAGATATTTTATTTTACCGTGTTTTTTTTAGTGTTGCACTAATGGTATTAATCAATGGAGTTTTTAGGAGAAGTGCAATGTTGCAAAATTGGAATCATTTTAAGAGTTTGACTGTCAAACAAAAACAAAGTGTTGTCTTTTTGACGCTTGGTGGTGGAGTACTACTGTCTTCAAACTGGTTTGTTTTTATTTATGTAATGAATCATATAAGTGTGAAAGCAGCTTCACTGGCTTACATGATCTGTCCAATTTTGACAACGATATTGGCTTTTTTAATTTTGAAAGAAAAATTAAGTAAATGGCAATGGTTTGCGGTATTGATTAGCTTTTTGAGCTGTACTCTATTGTCTATTAATCATTTAGAAGATCTATTTTACAGTTTGAGTACGGCAGCTACTTATGCACTTTATTTAGTGAGCCAACGCAAAAATACAGAGTTGGATAAATTTCTTGTTTTAACGATTCAATTGGTTTTTACGGCTGTAATTTTGCTACCATTTTATCCTAGTCATAGTGGCTTGTTGCCTGTAGAGCCATTATTTTATGGCTGTTTATTGGTAATTGTTGTTTTTTTCACAATCATACCGTTGTTTCTGAATTTGTATGCATTAAAAGGAATTAATTCGTCTGCAGTTGGCATTATGATTTATATTAATCCCATTATTGGTTTTCTATTGGCGCTATTTTATTATCATGAAGAAGTGACTTCACTTCAGTTGTTTTCTTATGTGCTCATTATCATTTCGATAATTATCTTTAATGAGAAGTTTATTTTTCGTAGGAAGTCTAAGGTCATTTCATCAGAAACAGAGGTCTTAAAGTAATTTTTTAAATTTTAAAAGTATGAAAAAAGTATATCTTGATAACGCTTCAACAACCGCTATTCGCACCGAAGTGATCCAAGAAATGAGCAACGTTATGACACTTGAGTATGGTAATCCATCTTCAACACATAGTTTAGGTCGTGCTGCTAAAAACATATTGGAACTTTCCAGAAAATCAATAGCAAAGAATCTAAATGCAACTGCTCAGGAGATTATTTTTACCTCATGTGGTACAGAAGCAAACAATTGGATTCTTCGTTCTACTGTAAAAGATTTACAGGTAAAACGAATTATTACCAGTAAAATAGAGCATCATGCGGTTTTATACACGGCTTTAGTTTTAGAAAAAGAGTTTGGGATTCAGATTGATTATGTGAATGTCAAACCCAACGGCGAAATAGATATTACACATTTAGTAGAGTTGCTTTCAAAGGATATAAAAACTCTTGTTAGTCTGATGCATGTTAATAATGAAACTGGAACTATTTTAGACTTAGAGCGTATAGGTCGAATTTGTCAAGAGCATAAGGTTTTGTTTCATTCGGATACCGTTCAATCTATTGGCAAAATGAATATTGATTTGCAAAGTATTTCTGTTGATTTTATTGTGGCAAGCGCCCATAAATTTCATGGACCAAAAGGAGTAGGTTTTGCTTTTATTCGAAAAAATTCAGGTTTACAACCTTTGTTTTTTGGCGGGGAGCAAGAAAAAGGACTACGAGCTGGAACGGAACCCTTGCACCAAATTGCGGGTATGGCAAAAGCATTGGAACTTTCATATGCTAGTTTAGAAACAGAAAAAGATCATATTATAGCGTTAAAAAATTATTTGGTCATCCAACTCAAAACTGAATTTCCGGATTTTAAAATCAATGGAACTCCCGACGGATTTTATACAGTTTTGAATGTTTTATTGCCTTTTGCTCCAGCAAAAACAGCAATGCTATTGTTTCATTTAGACATGAAAGGAATTTCAGTTTCTCGCGGAAGTGCTTGTCAGTCTGGTAGTATAAAACCATCACATGTTCTAGCCGAAATGCTTTCTGACGATGATTTAAAAAAGCCAAGTTTACGCATATCTTTCAGTCATTTCAACACAAAAGAAGATATTGATTTGCTGATTGAGGCGTTAAAAAGTATTTAAAATAATTACTTAACAGATGGTTTTCATTTTGTGTTAATTATTATTTTAATGGTATCATAAAATAGTGATACAGAATTACGATAGAATTTCTGCTAAAAAATGCATGTTCTGAAATGATTTTATTTTGGATTTTAAGCTTTTTAACAGTAAATATTTACCGGAAATTACAACTTAAACCGCTCCAGAGATTGATAATTTTCGAAGTTGATTCTGGGCCATCAAAAATTCCATATAGTCCTGATGAAGTTGAAAATTCATGCCCCAAACTAGTTTTTTGAACTTGAATGACATAAGCACTTTCTAAATCTGCTCGCGTTGACCCAATGGTAATACCGGCCATTGTTGTAATTAGTTTGATATTGTGTTTCTTAGCAGAAAGAAACCAACCTTCAAATGACCAAATAGTATTTTTTTGCTGAAAAATTAATGTTAAACCATTATTGTATGAAGCCATTTGTAAGGGACCAGCGCCACATTCTTTATTAATTTCGATTGAAGTTGGTTCTGTTTGTAAAATTGTATTAGTTATTGTTATCATATCATCTATGGGTTTGCCAAAATTAAGTTCAGAAGTTGAACCATTATTTTTGTTGATAACTTGCAACGCATTTGAAGTCAAAATTAGTGCATAATCATTTTGATTTTTGATAGTTGTTGTGGGATCTACAGTATTACTTTTATTTTTCACAATAGGTTGCACAATATTCTTCTTTTTTATTTCAAGAGTTGGTTTTTGTGGTGTGTTGCTTTTATTTTGGCAATTCAAAAACAGTAGTAAAACCAGAGTTAGTAAGATAGATTTCATAGGGTTAAGATTGGTTAGCAAAATAGTGAATTTTTAGTTTATATATTTTTGTTAGTTGTTTAAGCATTCACTTAGACTATGAAATAGGTACTAGATTTAAAAAATTAAATATAAAAAAAGTTTAAGATATTGCCATTTACTAGTTTGTAAATTTTACAAGGGGATAGTAAATGGAGCATAATCAATTTTTATGATTTATAATTCCAAAAAAAAGCCGTTGCTTGATAGCAACGGCTTTTATGAAGGGAAATGTAACTTATTTTGGCATAACTACTGTATCAATGGCATGTATTACTCCATTTGATGCTGTTACGTCAGCAAGCACAACTAATGCTGTTCCACCATTTGCGTCTGTTAATAATACTTTACCATCTTTCAAGCTTAGAACAATTTTACCACCTTGTACAGTTGTTACAGTGTATTTTCCATTGTTTTTGTTGATAGCATCAATTACAGATGCTGCGTCAAATTTACCAGATACCACGTGATATGTTAAAACAGCTTTCAGTTTGTCAAGACTTTCAGGCTTCAATAAACCATCTACAGTTCCAGCTGGAAGTTTATCGAATGCTGCATTATTTGGTGCAAACACTGTGAAAGGTCCTGCACCGCTTAAAGTTTCTACTAAACCAGCCGCTTTAACTGCTGCTACAAGTGTTGAAAAATCAGCGTTTCCAGATGCTACACCTACAATGTTTGGTGTTTCTTCAACAACTGTTGTGTCTACAGCAACCGCCGTAGTGTCTGCCATTTCAGTTGATTCAGCTTGTTTTTTTTCTCCACAAGAAGTTGTGATTACTCCTAATAACGCTAATGCGCTAATTGCTTTTACTAATTTCATAGTTTTTATTTTAAATTTAAATTAAATTAAGATATTCAAATATATACATAAATTTAATTTGTTTAATTTTTTTAACAATAAATTAAACAAATAATAATATTGTATTTTTTAGTTATGTAGCTTTAAAGCATTTTAAATCAGTTAGATTCATTAAAAATAGTATTTAGTTAGCGTAATTTATTAGCATTTAGAGAGATGAATTAAACTACAAGCAAGTTGCTAAGTGTTTAACAATTTAATCGTTTAAACAAACAAACCTTCAATACTCAAATAATGTTCTCCAGTATCGTAACAAAAGGTTAATACCTTCGCATTATCTGGGATTTCTGATAGTTTTTTAGCCACGGCAGCCAGTGATGCCCCAGATGAGATTCCAATGAACATTCCTTCCTCTTTAGCTGCTCTTTGTGCATAGGCGAAGGCTTCGTCCTTGCTCACTTGTATGGTTCCATCAAGTAAATCTGTGTGCAGGTTTACGGGTATAAATCCAGCGCCAATTCCCTGTATAGGGTGAGGAGCAGGGTCACCGCCACTAATTACTGGTGACGCTTCAGGTTCTACTGCAAATACTTTTAAGTTGGGGTAATGTTGTTTCAAAATTGCAGCACAACCCGTAATATGCCCTCCAGTTCCTACGCCTGTAATCATATAATCTAAACCGTCTGGAAATGCTTTTAAAATTTCTAATGCAGTTGTTTTTTTATGAATTTCGATATTTGCAGGGTTTTCAAATTGTAATGGAGACCAACTATTAGGCATCTCGCTTACTAATTCTCTAGCTTTTTCTAAAGCACCTTTCATTCCTTTTTCTCGCGGTGTCAAAACAAATTCAGCACCGTACAAACTCATGAGTCGGCGACGCTCAATAGACATCGATTCTGGCATGACCAGTATTAGGGTATATCCTTTTACGGCCGCTACCATTGCTAGTCCAATTCCCGTATTCCCTGACGTAGCTTCAATAATGGTTCCGCCTTTTTTTAGTAGGCCTTTTTCTTCAGCATCTTCGATCATGGCGAGCGCAATTCTATCTTTAATACTAGCGCCAGGATTAGCACGTTCGAGCTTAATCCACACATTATGGTTGGTTCCAAATAAGCGATTAATTTTTACATGTGGTGTATTGCCAATTGTTTCGAGTATGTTATTGTATTTCATAATATTTATATTGAAAAAAAATTAATGTCTTTTATTTCCTGTTGGTTCAAAACCGTATTTTTATTGGATTGCATGACAAAGGAGTACGGATTAACACTCTTGGTAAGAAACGTGTTTCCTCCCACAATACTGTGATTACCTATAATTGTACTTCCGCCTAAAATCGTTGCATTGGCATAAATAATAACATGATCCTCTACTGTAGGATGGCGTTTTTTCTCTTGCATGCTCTTTTCTACTTGCAAAGCTCCTAAAGTAACACCTTGATATATGCTCACATACTTTCCAATAATTGTGGTTTCACCAATAACAATTCCGGTACCATGATCTATCATAAAAGGAACATCAATGGTTGCACTGGGGTGAATGTCAATTCCAGTCTTGCTATGCGCATACTCTGTAAGGATTCGTGGTAGCAGGCATGCAGTACGTGATGCAATAGCATTAGCAATGCGATAGACTTCGATAGCAAAAAAGCCAGGATAGGAGTTAATTATTTCCTGAATACAATCGGCTGCAGGATCAGTATCTAGAATCGCTTGCGCATCTTTTTGCATAGCGTAATATAAACTTGGTAGCCTTGTATAAAAAGCTTCGGCATCATCTAGAATTTCATTAACTGTCTTGTTTTTTACAATTTCTGAAAGAATTGCAATAAAGTTGGCTTTATTTTGATCCAACAGTAATTCGATTTGGATAGTTTCCAAAGCTTTTTCGGGAAATAATATTTTGAATAAATCATCAATCCAGTTGATGATTTTTGAAGAGTCAATCGCTCTTACCCAATTTTCATTTTGGTTTTCATGTAGTATATTCGAAAAACGGTTAGACTCAATATTCATTGATAGTAAAATAAATTCAGAATTAAACAAGTAAAAATCACTTAAAAACAAAGATAGAGTAGAATTGAATAAGTTCAAAACGCTGATTTGTAAATAAATGTTAATATGTTAAATTCCCACAAAATGAGTTCTTTGTGTTGAAAATGAATTTTATTTAGATTGCGTGATAAGAAATAAAACAAATCACTATTAGTTGGGAAATAAAGTTTTGAAAGTAAATTTTATAATTGATGAAAGGCTAACAGCTATCTAATTTTCTTCTAAAAAGGATTTGATCAAAATTTTATTTTTAGAATGCATAACTTTATGATATACTGAACCAATAGTGTAAGGTTTTATAAAATTATACATTTTTTTTATTTCATTAATATGGTTCAAAGCCGAACGATTGATAGCAATAGATAACTTTTGCAATGCAGCAGTATTGTCATTTATTTCCATTTCTAAAATCGATTGAATACAATCTTTTTTTAGAATATGTCCCACCATTCCAGGTGCTGTTATAGTTTTAAAAAGCTTTAATTTTTCTGCAATTTTAATATTTTGTAGCCCTTCATAACAGTAATTGGTTTGCTTATTTAAAAATGTTTTTTTCAAATTAAAAAGTAAAGAATCATTGACTGCTGTCCCCATATTTACAGTTTCAACTTTAATTAACGACAACTGAACAGTTGAATTTTTATGAAAATGCAAGACCGTATTGATACTTCGATTGCTATTGATCACCGCAGAATGGTGTCTTCTAATATTTATTTGCTTACCTGTACTACCAAAACTGTGTTTGAAATGATCGCCATCACAGTAAGCAAATACAATTGATGAAGTGCCTAAAGATTCCATGCTTAGCATTACATCATCAAAAAATGTCATCTCAACCTGAACAGCAGTAATGCCATTTATAAAAGT
>JAYTBZ010000339.1:0-13318 GCA_043736705.1 Flavobacterium sp.
TAAGCTCGATCGAGTTCTGTATCACTTTTTAATGCAAAGGCAACTTGTGTATTATCAAATATTTTTTCCATTATTTGTTTAATTTTGTACAAATATAGAGAGAGTTTAAATATTATTGTAAAAATAGAGTCGCAAAAAAAGAAAAATGCAATTTATGTGTTTTTTAATATTAAAATTATTTAACAATTGATAAATTTATACTTTTGAAAATTATAACCCTTTCGGCTAAAACGTTTTTTCTATTTACAGTAAAACTTAAATTATAAAAAATTTTAGCTCTTATCTGTAAAAAATTACAAAAGACACTTCAACTGAATAAACAATTAGCAAAATATTCGTCTTTTAAAATACTATGAAAACAACAAACACGATTGCACAATCAAATCCTTCACTAGATAATTCTTCAAATACCATGTATGGTGATTTCATTGCATTGCTTTTCTTAGCTTTGTACTTGGTAATCGACTTCTTGCCTCATTTCAATAGTATTGAAATTATTAACACACAGTTTTTTTATCTTTCGCTAGTTAACATTGTCGCATTTGGATACTTTTTTAAAAACAAAATTGCGGTCTTTTACAACTATCCTCTTTTTTCTCAGGTAGGACTTGTTCAGATAATTTACTTTACTTTCATTGTGTTGTCGGGCTGTTCTTTATTTTTTACCAAAAATTTATCGCTTTCCATTGTCAGTTTTTCTCAAATATTGGTGGTTTTTTTGATGATTGTAAACCTAATACTTCTTTTTAGGGATCGATTGTATCTACTTCCAAAAATTGCTTTTTTAATTTGTATAAGCGTTTTCTTGCAAAGTATAACGCAATTAGGAAATTTTCTGAAAAATTTTGATAATATCACCAACGCATTGAATGAATTAAAAGGAAACACTGCAAACGTTAACATTTTTGCGGCAAGCTTAAATGTAAAGATCCCCTTTTTAATAATTGGGATTTTACAACATGAAAATTGGAAGAAATGGTTTTTGATTACCACCTTTTTTCTTTCAACTTTTATTGTTGTATTAATCAATTCAAGGTCAGCATATTTAGGTTTATTTTTCGAACTTATATTGTTTGTTATTGCTTACTTTAAAATCAACTCCTTTTCAAAAAAAGCTTTTTATACAACATCGTACATTATATTACCGGTGTTGCTATCAATTGTGTTAGCCAATATAGTATTTAAACAAGGAGACAATATTGGTAGATTTGAGTCTGTTAACACTCGTATTTTACAAATTGCAGATGTAAAAGAATCTTCTGCAGCCGCGAGATTAAATTATTGGGAAAATGCTTCAGAAATGATTGCTAAAAATCCTATAACAGGCTTTGGTTTGGGGAATTGGAAAGTTGAAAGTATTCCTTATGAAAAAGAAATTATAGATGAAGCTCTCATATCGGCACATACACACAATGATTTTTTAGAAATTGCAACTGAAACAGGGATTTTAAATGGAATCATTTACTTGAGTCTTTTTTTGTTATTATTTTTCACAAACGCAAAGACAATCTTTAAAAAAACCGATAAAGATGAAACCTTTGCTCTACTCGTACTTTTGCTTTTAATAGGCTATTTTATAGATGCCTTTTTTAATTTCCCTTTGTATAGACCTACTATGCAAATTGCGTTTGCATTCATGATTGTTATTAGTCATCTAAATCAGGATAACAAAAGAACAATAAGTACAAACTCGTCAAAAATTGGATTGGGCATACTCCTTATGAGTATATTAGTTATAGGTGTAATGTACACTGAATTCAAAGCCTCACAACTAGAATTTAAAATCAAATATGATCAACCGGCACTTTCTTCAAAGGAGATAGTGAGTACGTTTCCAGCAATAGCACAAATAGGTATTTATGGTGAATCTTTTTATCAACATGCCGCTATTGCAGCATTTAATGAAAAAGACCTCGTGGTTGCAGAAAAATATTTTAAACTTGCTAATACGGTAAATCCATATAATGGAGTTTCTAATTGGTATTTGCACAAAATTGAAAAATTAAAAAACAACGAAGAGCAAGCTTATGCTCTTATCAAAACGGCATTCTATGCACGTCCTAGAACCCTCAATTTTTATTTAGATGCCTTATTGATGGCTGCCAAGAAAAAAGATTCTTCCGAAATTTTAAAAATACACAGGCTGTTTACATCCTACCGAAGTATGCCCGCAAATTGGATTAAAACTGCTAATGCACTGCAAAATGCTAAATACAACCCGACTAAAATTAAATTATTCTTGAAGGAAGGCTTAACATTATATCCCACTGATTCTGTGCTTAAAGTTAAAATTCAAGGTGATTTAAAAAATCAAAACATTTCATCAAATATAAATGAGGATACCAAAAAAAGTCAAAATGTACCAAACTATATGATGGAGGCAAAAAGAATGGGTGATGCTGGATATTTTAAAAAAGCTATCGAATTGTATCAAAAAGAATTTGCAATATATCCCGAAAAGAAAGTAATCTTGCAGGATATTGCAGTATGCTACTATAGTTTAAATGATACCAAAACCGCGATTTCCTACCTATTACGAATACTGAACGATCCAAATCTTAATGATGGAAAAACAGAATATTTGTTATCGGGTTGCTATCACAAAATGCAAGACAAAACAAATTCTTGTAAATATTTGAATCTAGCAGTCGCAAAAAACTTCCTAGGATCAAAAGAACTATTCAATCAACTTTGCCAATAAATTTAAACAACAATGCAAAATATAATAGCTAATAACTACCCTATTCATTTCAATGAAAAAGCATACGAAGCATTAAATCTTCATTTGAAAGAAAATAAGTATTCAAAACTATTTCTTATAGTAGACAATAATACAAATGAATATTGCACAACACAATTTCTTTCTTTTTTGGAGACCGATCTTACAATTGAAATTATAGAATTTGACTCGGGAGAGCAAAATAAAAATATTGAGACATGCGTCCAAATTTGGAATGTACTCACAGAACTTGGTGCTGATAGAAAGAGTTTAATCCTCAATTTAGGAGGTGGTGTGGTTACTGATTTAGGTGGTTTTGTGGCTTCGACATTCAAACGAGGAATCGATTTTATTCATATTCCAACTACACTATTATCAATGGTAGATGCCTCTGTGGGAGGTAAAAATGGTGTAGATTTAGGTAATCTAAAAAACCAAATAGGAGTTATAAATGTACCGATTATGGTACTAATTGATACCCAATATTTAGAAACTGTCCCACAAAATGAAATGCGATCTGGCCTTGCCGAAATGCTGAAACATGGCTTAATATATGACAAGGAATACTGGGAACAATTTTTAGACTTAAAGGCTATTGATTTTGCTGATTTTGATCAATTAATATATCGTTCTATTGTAATTAAGAACGAAATTGTAATGCAAGATCCCACAGAAAAAAATATTCGTAAAGCATTAAATTTTGGTCACACGCTTGGTCATGCAATTGAAAGCTACTTTCTCGAAAATGAAACTAAAACCACTTTGTTGCACGGAGAAGCTATAGCGGCAGGAATGGTACTGGAAAGTTTCATTTCATTGCATAAAAACCTAATCAATCAGGAAGAATATTTTCAAATCAAAACCACTTTTAAATCAATTTATGGTATCTTAGTTTTTGATGAAAATGATATTGAACCCATCCTTGAATTACTCATCCATGACAAAAAAAATGAATATGGAACCATACAGTTTGCTTTGTTAGACGGTATCGGAAAAATAAAGATCAATCAATCTGTTGAAAATGAATTAATTCTTGAGGCTTTTTTAGATTATAAATCTTAATTATTTTTTACAAAAAGGATTGCATTAGGTATATAATATTTTTTACATTTGCATCAATGAAAAAAAGCCAAAACAAACGCACTTACAATACGAGTAAAATCAGTAACAATATGTCTTTTTTTAGAATATTGAGCCGTTTCAATTGCATTAAAGGTAACTTTGATTTTGATATTTTTCAATATATGAAAGCTGACCAAGAGAAGCTTCAAATCATATATGCAAATATTAGGGTTTGAATTATAGGTTCAATACTGTACACTACTTTAATCTATAATTATGACATCTAATGAATACAAAATATTCTGATTTAATCAATCAAACTTATTATTTTCCGCAAGAAGAATTTACTTTAAACAAAGATAATCTTCAGTTTCACAACATCGATTTAATGAAATTAGTGGAGCAATACGGAACTCCATTAAAATTCACCTATTTACCTCAAATTTCTAACAACATTAACAAAGCCAAAAGTTGGTTTCGTAAATCGATGGAGAAAAATAAGTATGAGGCCAAATATTACTATTGTTATTGCACAAAAAGCTCTCATTTTGAATATGTTATGAATGAAGCTTTCAAAAACAACATTCATATTGAAACCTCGTCGGCTTTTGATATTAACATTGTAGAAAATTTATTAGCCAATGGCAAGATCAACAAAAGCACTTATGTGATATGCAATGGTTTCAAAAGAGACCAATACATTGAGAATATTGCCCGTTTGATTAATACTGGACATAAAAACACGATACCAATTATTGATAACTTTGAAGAACTTGATTTACTACAAGGTCAAATCAAGAATAAGTTCAAAATAGGAATTCGTATTGCTGCAGAAGAGGAACCAAAGTTTGAATTTTATACCTCCAGATTAGGAATTGGCTATAAAAATATTGTTCCGTTTTATAAAAAAGAAATCAAGGAAAATAAGAAATTGGAGCTGAAAATGCTGCACTTTTTTATCAATACTGGAATAAATGACAATGCTTATTATTGGAACGAATTAGTAAAATGTATCAAAGTTTATGTGGCATTAAAAAAAGAATGTCCTACTCTTGATGGATTAAATATTGGTGGCGGTTTTCCAATTAAAAACTCACTGGCATTTGAATATGATTACCAATACATGATTGACGAAATCATTAATCAAATTAAAATTGCTTGTGATGAAGCTGAAGTGGATGTGCCTAACATTTTTACTGAATTTGGTTCCTTTACCGTAGGGGAAAGTGGAGGCGCTATATACCAAATTTTGTATCAAAAACAACAAAATGATCGAGAGAAATGGAACATGATTGATTCCTCTTTCATTACTACTCTACCTGATACTTGGGCAATTAATAAGCGATTTATAATGCTCGCTGTCAATCGCTGGAACGATACATATGAACGAGTTTTATTGGGCGGAATGACTTGTGATAGTGATGATTATTACAACTCTGAGCAAAACATGAATGCCATTTATTTACCTAAATACAATAAAGAAAAACCATTGTATATTGGATTCTTCAACACCGGTGCCTACCAAGAAACCATTGGAGGATATGGTGGCTTACACCACTGTTTGATTCCACAACCTAAACACATATTAATCGACAGAGACGAAAACGGAATATTAGCAACTGAAGTTTTTTCAGAACAACAAACTTCCCAAGATGTCTTAAAGATATTAGGGTACGATAAAAAAAAATAATTTCACAATAAATCAATTAGTCAATTTAAAAATTCGTTAATTTTGAAAGACAACTTTAACAGCATAATTTTTAAATATTAAAATTTTTAAAAAAATGAGCAAAGGACCAATCAGTCAGTTTATTGAAAAGCATTATTTGCATTTTAATTCTGCATCTTTAGTTGACGCAGCTAAGGCTTACGAAGAACAACTAGCAAATGGTGCAAAAATGATGGTGAGCATGGCTGGTGCTATGAGTACTGCCGAGATTGGAAAAATATTTTCCGAGATCATTCGTCAAGATAAAGTACATATTATCTCTTGTACAGGTGCCAATCTTGAAGAAGATATTATGAATTTAGTTGCTCATTCTCATTATGAAAGAGTTCCAAATTATCGGGATTTAACTCCTCAAGATGAATGGGATTTACTAGAAAGAGGCTTGAATCGTGTTACTGATACTTGTATTCCAGAACATGAAGCATTTCGTCGTTTACAAAAACATATTTACAAAATCTGGAAAGATGCAGATGACAAAGGAGAACGTTATTTTCCGCATGAATTCATGTACAAAATGTTGCTTTCGGGTGTCCTTGAGGAATATTATGAAATAGATTTAAAAGACAGTTGGATGTATGCAGCTGCTGAGAAAAATTTACCTATCATTGTTCCTGGTTGGGAAGATAGCACTATGGGAAATATATTTGCATCGTATGTAATCAAAGGAGATTTAAAAGCTTCAACGATGAAATCAGGTATTGAATATATGGTTTTCTTATCTGATTGGTATCCAAAAAACAGTTCAAATGGTATCGGTTTCTTTCAAATTGGTGGAGGAATAGCTGGAGATTTCCCAATATGTGTAGTGCCTATGTTGTACCAAGATATGGAAATGCACGACATTCCATTTTGGAGTTATTTCTGTCAGATTTCTGATTCAACAACTAGTTATGGTTCTTATTCTGGTGCAGTACCAAATGAAAAAATTACTTGGGGTAAATTAGACATAAAGACACCAAAATTTATTATTGAATCTGATGCTACCATTGTAGCGCCTTTAATTTTCGCTTATTTATTAGATCTATAGAATATTTTTTATGAAAAGAGTAATTGTTGATTACGCAAAACTTACCAACGCAATTTTAAATCTTTTGGTTGATAAATTTCCAGATGGTTATGATGATTCAAATATTATTAGTTTTAGAAATGCTAAGAATGAATTGATAGAAGCAGTTGAAGTTCGAACTGAAGACACTATTTATTTAGTAAAAGTGAGCACAAAACTTGCAGACAGAATTGAAAATTATGATGAGGATGATGAAATAATCATTGATGATGTTGTTGAGCCAATAAAAGGACTTGATTTAGACGATGATATTGATGACGATGACGAAGAAGATAATGACAAACCAGATTCAGATTTAGGAGATGATGAGGATGAGGATTCTGATGAAAAGGATTATTCCGATGAAGATGATACTGATGACGAAGATGAGGATTAATTAAACTCAAAAAATATCTAAAAAGGAACTCATTTACGAGTTCCTTTTTTTATTTCTTTAGAACTAAAAATATATGCCAAAATGACTCCAGAAATTTTACACGCCAAATTAAAAGAGAACTTCGGCTTTGAAAAATTCAGACCAAATCAAGAAAATATTATAAATTGCATTCTTTCAGGGCAAGATACATTAGCTATAATGCCAACGGGTGGTGGTAAATCAATTTGCTTTCAATTACCCGCATTACTATTTCCGGGAATAACAATCGTAATCTCGCCACTTATTGCCTTAATGAAAGATCAAGTTGACGGACTAAAAGCGAATGGAATTGAAGCCTGTTTTATCAATAGTAGCCAAACCGAAGACGAAAGACAATTTTATATAGAAAGTTTAAAATCAAACGTTATTAAGCTGGTTTACATTGCTCCGGAAAGCTTGTCTTTTTTGGACAATATTTTCAATAGTTTGAACATAAGCCTTATAGCAATTGATGAAGCGCATTGTATTTCCTCCTGGGGACATGATTTTCGGCCAGCTTATACAAATCTTGGATATCTAAAAAATCGCTTCCCTTCTACTCCAATTTTAGCTTTAACTGCAACTGCTGATAAAGCTACACGCAAAGACATTAGCCAACAATTAAACTTAAAAAATACAAAACTTTTTGTCGCTTCTTTTGATCGAAAAAATTTGAGTTTAGAGGTGCGTCCAGCATTAGACAGAGTCAAACAAATTACAGATTTTATTAAAGATAAACCAAATGAATCTGGAATTGTATATTGCTTAAGCAGAAAAACAACCGAAGAACTAGCTGAAAAATTACAAAAAATAGGTATTAGCGCAAAAGCATATCATGCTGGTTTAGACACTAAAATTCGCTCTCAAACACAAGATGAATTCATCAACGATGATTGTAAAGTAGTTTGTGCTACAATAGCTTTTGGAATGGGTATTGACAAATCTAATGTTCGTTGGGTAATTCACTATAATTTGCCAAAAAACATAGAAGGTTACTATCAGGAAATTGGTCGAGCTGGACGGGATGGTTTACCTTCTGAAACTGTATTGTTCGAAAGTTATGGCGATGTAATTCAATTGCAAAAATTTGCCTCCCAAGGTTTAAATGCTGGTGTACAACTAGCCAAACTAGAGCGAATGAAACAGTATGCTGATGCTTTAAGTTGTCGCAGAAAGATATTACTCTCCTATTTTGGTGAACTCGTTACAGAGAATTGTGGAAATTGTGATATTTGTAAAAATCCACCGCTATTTTTCGATGGAACTATAATTGCCCAAAAAGCATTGTCGGCCATTATTAGATTACAGGAAACCGAGCCACTGCCAGCAATCATTGACTTTTTGCGCGGTTCTAAAAATGCTTATATTTATGAAAAAGAATACCAAAATTTAAAAACCTATGGTGTTGGAGCTGATCTTTCGTGGTATGACTGGAATCAATATTTAATTCAATTGATAAATCTTGGCTACTGTGAAATTGCTTTTCACAAACAAAACAAAATCAGATTAACAACTCTTGCAAAAAAAGTATTATTTGAAGGCGAAAAAGTACAATTGACGACCGTTCAAAAAATCAATATTGAGAGATCAGAAGTAAAAGAGACAAAAACTAAATCAGTTGCAAATTCGCTTTTTGAAACCTTGAGAAAATTACGTTATGAAATTTCCAAAGAAGAATCTGTTCCTGCTTATGTAATTTTTAGTGATGCGGCTTTGCGCCAAATGGAAACTGAACAACCAATGAGCGATAACGAATTACTCGCAATTGATGGTGTTGGTAAAGCTAAACTGGAAAAGTATGGAGATGCTTTTATAAAAGTTATTCAAGACTTCCAGAAAGCAAAAGGCCTTAAAAAGAAAAAAGAAGGCTCAACATACAAAGAAACATTGGAACTTTATAAAAATGGGGTAACTGTTGAGGAAATTGTCCAAAAAAGAAAATTAGGATTAAGTACGATAATGTCCCATTTAGCAAAATTGTATATTGACGGAGCGGACATCGATTTAAAACCATTTATATCTCCAGCAGAAGTTTCTAAAATTGCCGAAGCGCAAATAAAACTGGAATCACCAAATGCCTTAAAACCGTATTTTGATTATTTTGCAGAAAATATAGATTACGGAAAAATACGATTGGCATTAGCAATATTAGAAAAAGAGAATGCTGTACATTAAACCTGCGCTATGATTCAATCTTTTCGACCGTATGTAGATTCACAAACCGAAATTTTGATTTTGGGCACAATGCCAGGCATTGCTTCGCTCGAAAAAAAAGAATATTATGCAAACCAAAGAAATCATTTTTGGAAAATAATACATACAATCTTGAATGCTTTGCCAATAGCTGAAATATTCGAAGAAAAAATACAAATACTTCAAGTGAATAAAATTGGACTTTGGGATGTATTAGAAAATTGCGAGAGACAAGGAAGTTTAGACATTCATATAAAAAACCAAAAGGAAAATGATTTTGAAGCATTATTTAAAGAATTCCCCAGAATTAGTACAATCGTTTTTAACGGGAAAGAAAGTCATAAATACTTTTTTAAAAAATTTGGTCAAATAAAAGGCATCACCTATTATGTGATGCCTTCCACTAGTCCTGCCAATACAATGAGCTTTGAAAACAAACTGAAATTATGGTCATCGTGTTTTTAATAATTATAAATATCTTTCTTGAAAAATATTTAGATGGTGTTTTTGATGCCCAATCATAATAAAGCCTATTGCACGAACCGATACAGCAGCATTAGAAGCTGTTCCAATTCTCTTTAATTGTTCTTCAGTTAAACTTTTGAAAAGAAACAAATTCGAATGACGTACTGCAGAAAATTCAGTTAATAAATCTTGAACACTTCTAGCAGTTGCTTCGGTATTATTTACATAGTTATTCTCATCAAAACCAGGCAATGGCGTTTGATCTTTTCTAGAAATCCGCAAGGCTCGATAGGCAAAAATTCGCTCTGTATCTATGACATGCTGGATAATTTCTTTGATGTTCCACTTGCCTTCAGCATATCTAAAGTCAAATTTATCCATCGGGATGTTTTGCACAAAACGAATGAAATCATGAAGCGAAATTTCTAATTCTTCAATTAAATTAACAGCTCCAAGCGCGTTTAAATAAGGCGCATAAAAGGAAGCATATTCTGAGGTAGGTAAATGTGTTGAATTCATATTATCTGTTATTTAAGCTGAGTTTCTACTGGCGTTTGTATTCCCAAAAAGCGAACGCGTCACTATTTTTTCGTACACTTTAATTAATGCTTCATCAGGCATTTCCTCTTTATTTAATTCGTTTATTCGTAACAAAGCGTATTGTTGTATGGTTAACAATGGCAATACAATACGCTCTCTAACTTGTATAGATGCTTTACCATCTGGATAATTTTCCATTAACTCGTTGTGACCTGCAATTTTTAAAAGCAAGCGTTTTGTTTCTAAAAATTCATCATAAATAATTTGCCAAAATTCTCCAAACTGCGGGTCTTTTTTCATATAAGCCGTTAAAGGGAAAAATGATTTAGCCAATGACATCATACTGTTTTCTAGCAAGGTTTTAAAGAACAAGGAATCATCATACAAATCTTGTACTTTATCCCATTGATTGGTATCCTCAAAATATTTTAGCGCGGTTCCTACGCCAAAAAAACCAGGAACATTTTGCTTTAACTGACTCCAAGAACCCACAAAAGGTATCGCACGTAAATCGGCAAAATCTAAATGCTCCGATTTACTCCTTTTAGAAGGTCGACTGCCAATATTCGTTTTAGCATAATATTTCAACGTACTCATTTGCTCCAAATATGGAATAAATTTAGGATGATTTTTAAAACTCAAATACTTTTCATAGCCTAAACCAGCTAATTGATCTAAAATATCTTTTTCATGCACTGTTAATTCATTTTGTCCTTTACTAAAAACTTGATTGGTCACACCAGCACTCAATAAATTTTCTAGATTGTATCGACAAGAATCCAAAGTTCCAAAATTCGAACTAATAGTTTGCCCTTGAACCGTTACCTGAATTTCGTTGTTTTCAATATTTGGACCTAACGAAGCATAGAATTTATGCGTTTTTCCTCCACCACGGGCTGGAGGTCCACCCCGACCATCAAAGAAAATCGCTTTAATGCCAAATTTTCTAGAAATAGATGTCAGCGCCTCTTTAGCT
This sequence comes from Flavobacterium sp., assembly GCA_043736705.1. Lineage (GTDB taxonomy): Bacteria > Bacteroidota > Bacteroidia > Flavobacteriales > Flavobacteriaceae > Flavobacterium. The sequence continues at coordinate 11,145 of JAYTBZ010000339.1, forward strand.
TTATAAATACTCCAATTTGCCATTAAATAACCGCCATCCTTTGTTCCGTCAGAAAAACCAAGCATAATGGTTTGTTTATTGTTTCTACGAGCCAAATGTTCCGCATAAACGGGATTAGAATATAACTTCTCCATGATTTCGTGTGCATTTTGGAGATCATCAACGGATTCAAATAACGGAATAATATCCACAGTAGGTTGTTCCCAGTTACTCAAGCGGAACAAAGCAAAGATTTCCATAACATTCAATGCACTTTCATTATTACTGATAATATAGCGGTTTGCACCAAATTCGCCATTATTAGCTTGAATTTTTTTAATAGCTTGTATAGATTCTAAAGTAGATCTTGTCATTTCATTATTAAAAACGTTCGGGTCCAGATTGCCTTTAACTTTTGATAATACCGTGAATTTATCCGTTTCAGAAAGCTCATAATAATTATTAGGAAAAACTAATGTATTGGAATTTGAATACAATCCCACTACATCTTTGAATACAATATCTAGTATTTTACTATTTTGACGAATATCTAAAGAAGCAAAATGAAACCCGAATAGATTCACTTTTATTAATAGCGCATCTAGTTCATCTAAATACAAGGATTGGTGTTTATCAATAATAATCTGCTTTATTTCATTTAACTGAGATTTAAAATCCTCAAGAGTAATGAAAATTGCTCCGTTTGAATAGAAAACAGAACGATAAAGTTTTTGTTCCAGTTCTGTAACTAAAGTGTCTACGCCTGAAAAAGTTAACTTCCTTTTTAAATTTCTGATTTCTATATAATAACACTTCAAAATTGAGGTTCTCAAACGATCTGCAACTTTTAAAGTAATTTCAGTAGTCACAAATGGATTGCCATCCCGATCGCCACCAGGCCAAAAACCAAGTTTAATCAATTGATTTTTAATTGACTTTCCGTTAAAAAGATTCTTTTGCAAATAATGAACCATCTCTCCAGAGGTTTGATAAAATACATTTTCAAGGTACCAAATTAAACTAACGGCTTCATCGTAAGGATTTGGTTTTTCATTTTTAATAAATGGTGTTTTCCCCAATTGAGCCAACAATTGCTTGATATCGAGCAAGTTATTTTTTCGAATTGCATTTGTCAAATCATTAATAATACCAAGAACCGAACCTGGATAAAACTGCGTAGGATGTGCTGTTAATACTGTTCTAACGCTAAAATCTTTTAGAAAATCAATAAGTTCCTCTTCTTTGTCTTTTGCATCTGCCTTTTCCTTAATGTCACGCAAAGACCCTATTCCTTCCATATTATTCACAACGGGAAAAGCAGCATCTTCGATAGCATCAAATAAAACAATTTGACGTTCTATGTACTGAATAAATCGAAACATCAGATCTATTTTATCCGTTTCAGAAGCGTTTTGCAAATACCTTTTGGCAAAAAAATCTACAATCTCCTTTGGGGTTTCTTGCTTTTTAAAACCAATTTCACAAACATCTGTAAACAACGGAAGTAAAACACCTGTACTGTCAATAGAATCAAATGGTAACGTGATAAATACACTATTGTAAATATGGTATTTTGAAAGAACATCTTGATTAAAACGTTCAATTTTTGGTAGTGAGTACATAATTAGTTGCAGTTGTTTTAGTTTACTGTTCATAAAAAAACCCCAAGAATTAACTTGAGGTTCTATCTAGTATAGCGCATTCAAGATCAATTACATATTTTTAAAAATAGTATGCATCAAACGCTTCTTATCATTTATGCTTTCTTCAAGAGAAATCATCGTTTCTGTTCTATAAACACCTTCAATATCATCAATCATAAAGATCACATCTTTAGCATGTTTAGTGTCTTTGGCTCTAATTTTACAAAAAATATTAAACTTCCCAGTGGTAACAGATGCTACTGTAACGAATGGAATTTCATTAATTCGCTCTAAAACAAATTTTGTTTGAGAGGTATTGTTTAGAAAAACACCCACATAAGCAATAAACGAATATCCTAATTTATCATAATCAAGAACTAATGAAGATCCCATGATAATACCAGCATCTTCCATTTTCTTTACTCTGACGTGAACAGTTCCGGCAGAAATGAGCAATTTTTTTGCAATATCTGTAAATGGAACTCTTGTATTGTCTATCAACATGTCCAAAATCTGGTGATCTACTTCATCTAAACGAAATTTACTCATAAC
>JAYTBZ010000340.1:0-2689 GCA_043736705.1 Flavobacterium sp.
TTCATCAGCACCTAAAGTGGTAACTTTTGCTACATAGTCCTCATAATTCTTCGTCATCACATCATCTTTTTCAAGCAAACGATTTGTTCTCGCTCTATACAAGTATGCTTCATAATATGTTGGCGATGCTACTAAAACTTTTTCAAATGCAGCGTCTGCTTTTTGTAAAGCTACAGCATCAGCTTTCACATCTTTAGTACTGTTAGCATAGTAATTTGCTAAACCATAGTACACATTGTCATCAAGATACGTTCTAGAATCAGGAACGTTTGCACCAAATTCAAAAACCGAAGCTGCTTCTTTGTATAATTTTTGAGAAAATAATTTTTTCCCAACTTCACTTAAATCTTGAACTGCTAAAGGTTCCATTTCTACTGCCTTCTTGATATCTACCAATCCTGAATTTAAAGCTAATGCATCAATAGTTGTACCGTCAGCACTAGTTCCTTTTTTTATTTTTGTTAAACCCAAGTATAGATAATCTAACGCAATTGCTTTATTTCCTGGAGTATTGATAAAACTGTCCAAAGATTTAATTGCAACATCAACATTCCCATTTTTATAAGCAGAGTACCCTAAATAACGATAAATCCTAGGATTAACTTTATCTAATTCTGTCATTTTGTTAGCTTCTACTTCTAGTGCAGCATAATCTTCTATTAAAATTAAGAAGTCAGCACGACGCATTCTAGACTGAATAGAATAATCTGTAAATGACATATACTTATCATAGTTTTCTAATGCAATTTTATAATTTGCTGCAGCTTGAGATGGTTTGTTACGCGCCATTTTATAGTAAGTCTCAGCTAACTCTCTGTAAACCGGACCATAATTAGGATTTAATGCTATAACTTCATTATACGCTTTTAAAGCTTCATCGTATGATTTTGCTCCTTTTAGTAAAACACCCAATTGCATTTTAGCCCTTAATAATGAACTGTCTAATTGAAAAGCACTTCTATAAGCAACATAAGCTTCATTTTGTTTTCCATCACCATAATACGCATCCCCTAAAGCAAGTTGTAGCTGTGCATCTTGGGAATTATTTGCGGCCGCTCGAGTTAAAACTGCAATAGCATTTTTAAAATCCGGTTTTACGGTATTCATATATGCTCTAGCAATATACACATACTCTTGAACGTCTTTCTTTTTAAGGTCTTTGGTAACCAAAGCAAACTTTGCTTGTGCTCCTGTAACATCACTTTTATCAAGATCCATTTGACCTAAACCAATATAATTTAACTTAGCACCTTCAGATGCGTTTAATCCATTTTGAAAATATATTTTTGCAGAATCTTCTACATTTTGATTAAGGTATACATTTCCTAAAGTAAAGTAAGCAGCGCCATTACTTGGTTTCGCTTTTATAATCGATTTCAACATCGATTTAGCACTTTCAAATTGCTCTGCATCGACAGCCTTTTTAGCTTGATTAATATCTTGTGCTTGACTTGCAAACGCAGAGGCCAACAATGCAACACTAAAAAATTTAAATTTGTTCATCGTAATTGTAATTAATTTATTTTTTATCATTTTGGTCTTTACCTACAATCGTGAATTTCCTTGTTGGAATACGAACCGGTAACAATCCAGATTTTAACACTATTCTTTGTCCAACATCTCCAGCAACAAATGAGGCAAATCCCATTCCCAAACCAGAATATCCTTGACAATTGACTATATACAAATCACGTGCCAAAGGATATTTTCCCTCTGCTATATTATTTTGTGATGGCTTATAATATCCATCCTCTTTGAATCCCTTGACAGCTAGGGAAGTTACATTATCAACATATTTTTGCATGGCAGGTAATGGCTGTGTCAACCAATTTACTCCAATAACACCAATCATACCGTCATTTTCAGATACATATTTAATAACTTCGTTATTAGATTTAAATGAAAAAACACCTTTATCCTGTGCAGACTTAATTTTAGCCAAGTCATTAATAAAGCGCACCGTACTTGAATTCAAATTATCAAAAACAAGTCCTTTAATAAATGGAACTGATTTGCCTTGTACAAAATCAACTACATCTTTCAACGCAATCAAAGTATCTTTATTGTTTTTATTACATATAAAAGCTATTGCATCAGTAGCAAAAACAGTTATTTTAGGATTAATTTTTCTTTGTCTAAAAATTTTTAATTCTTCTGGAGTCAAATTCCGAGATAAGATCGCAATAGCAGCTTTTTCATTGAATAATGAATTTACTGTTTCAGTCTCCGATTTGGAAATTAATTTAACTTTAGCTTCATATTCATTTTCAAAAACAGCCACTTGATCTTCAATAATAGGAGTTGAAGTTTCATCAACAAAGACAGTAACTTCACCTTTTAGAATAGTTTCCTTGTCATTTTTGTGTGATATTTGATTACAAGCAAACACAAATAGTACGACTACAAACAAAATAAATAATGGAAGTTTAGAATACTTTTTCATAATCTAGTTATTATTATCATTGATAATTCGGAAAAATCTAAAGGAAGCATAGGCGATAAGCAAAACTCCAAAAGCGACACGATACATTGGCTGCATATCAAGAGGAAAGTTATTCATAAAAATAATGAACAAACCTAAAACTAGGTACAAACAAAAAAACAAAATTCCTAAAACAAGAAGAAATCGCTCTTTAAGCGATTTCTTCTTAATATTATTAAGTATGTTATTTAACATTATTCTGCAGAT
>JAYTBZ010000341.1:0-2684 GCA_043736705.1 Flavobacterium sp.
GATATTTGTGTTTTTGCTCAACACAATATTTTGCGAGATCCACCATTTTCTAAAATGGACTTAATTAGTTGCCGCAATGTGCTTATTTATTTAGACACAGTTGCTCAGAAAAAAGTCATTACAACTTTTCATTATGCACTAAATGAAGGTGGTTGTTTAATGCTAGGGAGGTCAGAAACGATTGGAGCAGCTGAACATTTGTTTGGAATTACAAATAAAAAATATAAATTTTATTGCCGAAAAAATTATTCTAGATTAAATACCATTCCCAATTTAAACTCAAGAATAGCAAACAGTATTATACCCAGTAAAAACGTGATTCCAGCTCCAATACTTAAAAAAACAACCAGCTCGGTAAATGGAACTATTGGTTTAGCTTTCGATTCTGTATTGCTCGAAAATTATGTTCCTGCAAGTGTTATTATCAATTACGATTTAGACATCCTTCAATTTAGAGGAACTACGTCGCTTTATTTACAACATTCCCCGGGCAAAGCCAGTTTTAATATTTTGAAAATGGCACATCCAGAAATCACATTTGAGCTGCGTAACGCCATTCATCATGCTATCAAAACCGAACAAATGGTTGTAAAAGCAGGCATTGAAATGAATCGTGATAAAAATGGAAACGCATTTAGAATCGTTAACTTAGAGGTCAAACCCATTAAGATTGAAGGCGAAGAACCATTATTGGTTGTTGTGTTCACGGGTCAACAAATTACAGAAGTTGAAGAAGATCCAATAAAATCCTCCAAAAATATTTCTGTTGCCAAAGACCGACGCATAAAAAAATTAGAAGAAGAATTGGCAGCCGCAAAAGCCGATATGGGATCAATAATTCTCGATCAGGAATTCACCAATGAAGAATTACAGAGCTTAAATGAAGAAATTGTTTCTAGCAACGAAGAGCTACAAAGTTTAAATGAGGAACTAGAAACCTCTAAAGAAGAGATAGAATCTACTAACGAAGAACTTACAACAAGTAATCAGGAACTGCAGGCTCGTAACCAACAAATAGAAGAATTATATTCTTATTCTGAAGCTATTATGTCAACCATTCACGAACCCATGCTTATTCTTGATAAATACATGAAGATTCGTTCTGCTAATAAATCTTTTTGCAAAACCTTTCATGTCACTGAAGAAGAAAGCATAGGAACATCACTTTATAAATTAAATAATAATCAATGGGGTTTTCCTGGATTACGAGAACTTCTTGAAGAGATCGTGACCAATAATGTTTGTTTTCATGATTTTGAAGTTGATCATACTTTTCCAATTATCGGGCATAAAATATTACTGTTAAATGCCCATAGAGTAAGTCAACCAAGCAAAAACGAAGAACTCATTGTGCTTACAATAATTGATGTTACAGCCGTAAGAAAACTGGCTTTGGCGTCTCGAGAAAACGAAATTAAAATTAGTGAAATTCGATTAGAAGCCGAAAAAAAAGCCATGAAAATCATTGAAGATAGTAATAAACGCTATGACATGTTGCTTATGCAATCGCCATTTGCCTTTGCTATTTTGAAAGGAAAAGATATGAAAATTACACTTGCCAACGACAGTGTAAAAAAAGTTTGGGGGAAAGGAAATGACATTGAAGGAAAATCGTTGTTTGATGTTTTGCCAGAAATTGTAACCACCTCATTTCCTGATTTATTAGAGGAAGTATTTACCACGGGAAAACCATTTAATGGATATGAATTTCTTGTGTCGCTTTTACGAAATGGAAAAATGGAAGATGTATATTTCAATTTTGTATATCAACCTTATTTGGAAGTAGACAAAACCATTTCGGGCGTTGCAGTAATTGGTTATGAAGTTACTAAACAAGTTCATTTGAAAGACCAGTTAATAGAAGCTATTTCTAATGCAGAACATAAAACAAAAATTACTGAAGACGCACTAAAAGCCAAACAACAATTTTTGTCTAACATGAGTCACGAGATTCGAACTCCAATGAATGCAATAATTGGATTTACAAATTTGCTGCTTAAATCTGAATTAAGCATCAAACAAAAAGAATGTGTTAACGCCGTTAAAACCTCTGGAAATTCTTTAATTGTGATTATTAATGACATTCTTGATCTTGCCAAAGTGAATGCAGGAAAAATGAATTTTGAAGAAAATCCACTCAATTTAAACCAAACAATTTGTGAAATTTTTCACTTATTTGTTGTGAAATGTGAGAAAAAGAAATTAAAACTAGTAAAAAACATTGACAGTACTATTCCAAAAATAGTTTTGGGTGATGACATTAGATTGCGACAAATATTTTTGAATTTAATAAGCAACGCCATTAAGTTTACAGAGAAAGGAACAATTACTTTAGATATCAAAATTCTTGACCAAAATGCTGAAAAAACCATTATAGAATTTGCCCTTACGGATACCGGAATTGGAATTCCAGAAAACAAACTTGACACTATTTTTGATAATTTTGAGCAAGCATTTGATGCCACATCAAGATTGTATGGAGGAACAGGATTAGGACTTGCCATTGTTAAACAATTAGTAGAACTTCAAGGTGGAACACTGTTTGTAAAAAGTAAATTAGGAAAAGGATCTACTTTTGGTTTTTCTATGAGTTTTAAAAACACCAATCTAGAAATGCCAGTTGAATCAGTAATTCAATTAAATAAAAACAATAAACTTACCAATGTAAAAGTATTGGTTGCAGA
>JAYTBZ010000342.1:0-5819 GCA_043736705.1 Flavobacterium sp.
TTCCTGGACCGCCAATGATAACTATGATTTCTTTCTGCACTTTTAAAAAATAAGCGGCAAAATTACTTAAACTTATTGGGATTTGAAAAAATGATTGCGGTTAAAATAATATTAGATAAAAAATCATAATTCAAAATTCATAATTCACGTATGAAACAGTATATTTGCCTTTATTTTTAAACAGAAAATGGACAAGAATACTCAAGAATTTTATGATAGGTTAAAAGTAGAGTTGGATTTGAGCAATACATGGCCTGCGACGTACTTGTTCAAATTTATTGTGCCTAGCGAAAATGATAATATTGATCGTATTCAATTGGCTTTTGACTGTATGGGAGCGGTAATCAAAACAACAAAATCCAAAACGGGTAAGTTTACCAGTATCTCTATTGATGTCACTATGAAAAGTGCACAAGAAATAGTAGATAAGTACCAAGAAGTATCTACCATTAAGGGAATTATATCTCTTTAGTTACAAAACTACATTTTGATGTTTGTACAAACGAATGAATTATATCTTCTAAATGGTGCTCATTAAAATCAAAAATATACATTCGAATATGAATTCAAAATATATCAAAGAAAACTCGAACGATGTAGTGCATCATTTGGAGTATAATGCAGAACGGTGTCATTTAATTATTCCAGAATATGGGCGCCATTTGCAAAAACTAATTGATCAGGCAACCAAAATCGAAGATGATGTAGAACGCAACAAAGCGGCAAAATACATTATTCAAGTTATGGGTAGCTTGAACCCACATTTGCGTGATGTTCCAGATTTTCAGCACAAATTATGGGATCAGATTTTTATAATGTCAGATTTTAAATTAGTAGCTGATTCACCTTATCCAATCCCATCTCGTGAAGTGTTGCAATTAAAACCAGATGTTTTAAGTTATCCTCAAAATTTTCCAAAATACCGATATTATGGTAACAATATCAAATACATGATAGATGTTGCCAATAAGTGGGAGGAGGGTGAAATGAAAAGCGCATTGGTAAAAGTGATTGCCAATCACATGAAGAAATCCTATTTGAGTTGGAACAAAGATACCGTGAAAGACGATGTTATTTTCGAACATTTATTTGAATTGTCAGACGGGAAGTTAAATTTACTTCAAAGTACCGAAGAGCTTTTGAATACCACAGACTTATTACGAACAAACAAACGAATTTCGAATAAAATAGCACCCGCAGGCCCCCCAAAAATTCAAAGTAATAAAAATATAAAAACAGGGAAGCCAAATCCGATTCACAAAAACCTAAATAGAAAACCGCTTTAGGTTAGTTATGAATTACGAGTTTTGAATTTTCAATGTAACTTTTAACTCATAATCTTTTAGCGTACAATCAATAATTTATAACTCATAACTGTAAAAAAATGGGAATTTTTAAAATAGAAGGCGGCATCAGTCTTAAAGGAGAAATCACGCCACAAGGAGCCAAAAATGAAGCATTACAAATTTTATGTGCTGTTCTTTTAACTCCAGAAAAAGTGATTATCAATAACATTCCTGATATTATTGATATCAATAAACTAATTACGCTATTAGGAAATTTAGGCGTTAAGATCCAAAAAACGGCTCCTGGTTCTTATACTTTCCAAGCTGATGAAGTAAACATACAGTATTTAGAAACCGAAGCATTCAAGAAAGAAGGCGGATCTCTTCGTGGATCAATAATGATTGTTGGACCACTTTTGGCACGATTTGGTAAAGGCTACATTCCAAAACCAGGTGGTGATAAAATAGGTCGTAGAAGATTGGATACTCACTTTGAAGGATTTATTAATCTAGGTGCAAAATTTCGTTACAACAGAGAAGATCATTTTTACGGTGTAGAAGCACCTAAAGGTTTGAAAGGTGCCGATATGTTACTCGATGAAGCATCAGTAACAGGAACTGCTAATATTGTTATGGCCGCAGTTTTAGCTAAAGGAAGAACTACAGTTTATAATGCAGCTTGCGAACCTTATTTGCAACAATTGTGTAAAATGCTTAACTCGATGGGCGCAAACATCACTGGGGTTGGATCTAATTTATTAACTATTGAAGGAGTTGAAAGTTTAGGCGGTTGTGAGCATAGAATTCTTCCGGATATGATTGAAATTGGAAGTTGGATAGGTCTTGCTGCAATGACAAAATCAGAAATTACAATAAAAGATGTGAGTTGGGATAATCTTGGGGTTATACCAAGCACTTTTAGGAAACTAGGAATTACATTGGAACGTCGTGGTGATGATATATATATTCCCGCTCACTTAGATGGGTATGAAGTAAAAACAGATATAGACGGTTCTATTCTTACCATTGCAGATGCTCCTTGGCCTGGATTTACACCAGATTTATTAAGTATTGTTCTCGTAATAGCTACGCAAGCAAAAGGAGACGTGCTGATTCACCAAAAAATGTTTGAAAGCAGATTGTTTTTTGTAGATAAATTAATTGATATGGGTGCCAAAATTATGTTGTGTGATCCACATCGTGCCGTTGTTATGGGACACGATTTTAAATCACAATTAAAAGCAACAACAATGTCTTCGCCAGATATTCGTGCGGGAATTTCTTTATTGATTGCTGCACTTTCAGCAAAAGGAACAAGTACGATTCAAAACATTGAACAAATTGATAGAGGATACGAGCGTATTGACGAACGATTGAGAGCCATAGGTGCCAATATCGTGAGAGCATAAAAAATTAAGAATTTTATAAAATCGTTTTAGTAAACAAAATAGATTTGAATGCAACCATTCAAAACGGTTTACTAAAACGATTTTTGTTTTAATTTATATAACACAGAGAAAAATGTCAAGCGAACAAACAGCGATTAAAGCCACTTATTTTAGTATCATAGGCAATACTTCTTTGGCAATTATTAAAGGGTTTGCTGGCTTCTTCGGAAATTCCTATGCTTTAATAGCGGATGCGATCGAGTCGACTGCTGATATTTTTGCTTCATTTTTAGTGTTGTTTGGTATTAAATATTCGAATAAACCAGCAGATGATAATCATCCGTATGGTCACGGCAGGGCAGAACCTCTAATTACCTTTTTGGTTGTGGGTTTCTTGATCACTTCTGCTACTATTATCGCTTATGAAAGTATCATCAATATTAGAACGCCACATGAACTTCCTAAACCCTGGACATTACTTGTTTTAGGCGCTATCATTATATGGAAAGAGTATTCTTTTAGAGTAGTAATAAAAAGAAGTATTCAAACCAATAGTTCCTCACTTAGAGCCGATGCTTGGCACCACCGCAGCGATGCAATTACATCAGTCGCCGCATTTTTGGGGATTTCAATTGCCTTGATCCTTGGTAATGGTTATGAATCTGCAGATGATTGGGCAGCACTTTTTGCATCTGGATTCATATTATACAACAGTTATCTTATTTTTAGACCAGCTTTGGGAGAAATAATGGACGAGCATTTATACGATGATTTGATAGCACAAATACGACTCATTTCACTTCAAGTGGAAGGGATTATAGATACCGAAAAGTGTTTTATTCGTAAAGCAGGAATGCAATACCATGTAGATTTGCACGCAATTGTAGATTCGAATAGTACCGTAAGAGAGGGGCATGATTTAGCACACAAACTAAAAGATACCTTAAGAGAACAAATTCCAGAATTGGGACATGTATTGATTCATGTAGAACCAAATTAATGTCATAATTTAACTTATTCATAAAATTAAAAAAGGCACAAGAAGATTATTTCTTGTGCCTTTTTTTGTTGTTAAACTATTTGGGGCTATTGATTTACTCTAAAATATCTAAAAATTTAAGTCCAAAAACAACACCGTCTCCTTGAAATCCATTTTGGTAGGAACGTACATAATCAATACGCAACAACTTGAATTTTCCAAAGCCTAGATTATCTAAACCAACAGATAATTCTGTATACGGATTATTGCTTGGAGTAGAAAGTGTATGTCCACCAAGAATTAAAGTTGATTTTAATTTATTCAAAAGCGGAATTTTATTCATCAAATAGCCTTCGTCATTATATTCGGAATGCGCTTCAAAATAACGATTGTTGGTACTGTTGGAATAATAAGGTAATAAATTAAACACATTAAGATAACGCGCACTTTGACCAATGTGCGTTTGATTGCCGTTAAAATGTTTATAATCCATAAACGCAATATTTTCAGCATTCAAAAATTTTCCAGCTTTTATGTTCATGCCAAGTGTGCCCTTATTCTCTAATTTTAAATCGTAAGTTAATTGTGCATTTACATGGTCAAATTCATATTTTTTCTCACTTGCCGCTACTGCTTTTTCATAATTTAAAAATAGAGTAGGATACTTTTCATTTCGAATGTTGAATTTGCCATCAGGACGAGAAGCGTATTTATTTCCAAAATTAATTCTTGCATTCAGAGTCATTTTTGCCAAATGATGCTTTTCAAAAGCAGATGAGGTAAAGTCGTCTGGTGCCAGCGGATTGTTTGAAGTATACAAATCTTGCTTATTGAAATAGGAGAAATTAGTAGTGTTAAATAGTGGTTTGCGTTGTTGATATGATATTTTTCCGCCTAGGTTTACCCCATTTGCTACATTCTGGTTGTATCCTATGGCAGCCGATTCTAAATTATACAACTTCATAAAATTATTCTTAAAAGAAAAAGAACTGATGGAGTTGATAACTTTACTGATGGGTTCATTCGGGTTAAACTGTTGTACGGAACTTCCTCCAGTAGCAAATAAGGTCGAGTAATTTAGATTGTTGAATCGATGTATAATTGTTCCCATTACACGCAAACGATCTTCAGCAAAACCATAATTAAGTTTGGTGTTGATGGAAGTGTAGATTCCTTTTGTTTCTTGGTTTTTTCTATTGGTGTATCGAAACCCAGTGTCAAAATTATAGCCTTGCACGGTATTGAAACTCAAAGAACCAAGATTGAATAGTCCATCGTAACTAAAGGTATTTTTTATCGTGCTATTATTATAAGTATAACCCGTAAGTAATTTTATTAGTTTGAATTTATTCCCTTTTGAATCAATTGAATCCAAATATTTTTTTGAGTTTCTAACTTTATAAATGCTGTCTTTCCTACTGTAGTCTGCGCTTTCTTCGATAGTTAAAGGAATGGGTCTGTTGCTATTCCAAAAAGTAGTGTCCTTTTTATTTGAATTAATTTCAACACTTGTGATTTCATTGGTAAAGGTTTTTTTTGCAAAAGCATTTACAAATTCGTAATTGCTATACACATAAGTATATTTTCCAGAAAATTTTATTCCAAAAGCGCCAGCGATAATATCAAGACTTTGTGTGTTTTTAGCCCATATTTTATTGCTCTTGTTGTAGCTGAAGTTTTGTTTTAAGGTCATAACATCTACAAATTCTTCTTTCATTCGGTAGCCTTTAATGTCCAAATCAACAGCATATAAGGCCCAGGAATCCTCTACAATATAAATGTAACCTTCAAAAACAGGTTCGCTATCTCTGGTGGCAGTTACTTTTATTTTGTTGATCATTTGATTGTTAGCATCATAAAAAGTATTTTCGAGCTTATATTTATAATAATTGAAGGCATTAGAAGCGATAGGTGAAATCATTTGCACACCAAAATCAACGGTATTGTCATACAAATCATAAAAGGAAGATCGAGCTGTATTATAACTGTATCCATTGTCACGACCGCTAACTTTGGAGGCGGTGACCACTTCTTTTAGATTGTTGGGTTTTTCAAAAGTAATTTTAGAAAATGTTTCCGATAATGAAATAATACCTGTTCCAGTAGAATCCAAAGAGCCGTTTAAATCTCCAATTTTTTGGCCTAATATTTTTTTAGGTGCATTTT
>JAYTBZ010000343.1:0-2676 GCA_043736705.1 Flavobacterium sp.
CATTAAATAATCTTTTAAAACCGCACCAAAATTTAAGTCATCTTCAACTAAAAGTATTTTTTTATTTACATTTTCCATATACTAATTTATTAATGGTAATTTTATTATGAAGGTACTTCCTTTTCCCTTTTCACTTTCTACATATACTTGACCATTATGGTCTTCAACAACTCGCTTTACGTAAGCTAGACCTAAACCATGTCCTTTTACATTATGAATATCTCCCGTATGCTCTCTGTAAAATTTTTCAAAAATTCTTTTTTGAGCTATTTTACTCATACCTAGACCACTATCTTTTACTTTGATAATAACCATGTCTTTAATATTCTCAGTATAAATTTCAATTTCGGGAACGTTAGGAGAATACTTGATAGCATTTTCCAAAATATTCACAATAACATTCGTAAAATGAACGTCATTAATTAAAACTGTCGTTCTAATGGCTTTAAAATAGCAGGTTATTGTCCCTTGTCTATCTTCTAAAATTAAATTCACGTGATCTATTGCATCTTCAATAGTTTCATGAATATTATTTGATTCTTTGGTTATATCTAACTCTTTCTTTTCTAATTTTGAGATTCGCAATACATTTTCTACTTGAGCATGCATCCGTTTATTTTCATCTTTAATCATCTGAAGATATCTTAAAACCTTCTCCTTATCATCTATTATCTTTGGATTCTTTATTGCATCCAAGGCTAAATTTATTGTTGCAATTGGCGTTTTAAATTCATGAGTCATATTATTAATAAAATCATTTTTGATTTCAGAAATTTGACGCTGACGAATTAATTGGTTTAATGCACTTGTATACGCAATCAAAATAATTAATGTAAAAACAATAGAAAGCACAGTAATACTAACAAGCTCCGACAATAAAAATTTCTTTTTTAAAGGAAAAGTGACCAATAATTGGTATTTACTATTTCCTTCATTATCCGTAAAAATTGGAATGGTATACGTAGCATCTTTATCGTATTCAAAATCGCTAGACTTAATATTCGTTGCTAAATTGCCACTATAAATACCAAATTCAAATTTTGTTTCGATGCCATACTCTTCTAATTCTTTTTTAATTAATTTTTGCAAAACATCACTAGAAACACGTTCTTCCAGAGGCATTGCTGATAAAACATCCTTAGCCGATATTTCAAAAAGAGCGTTATCTAAAATATCCAAATTTCCGGACTTCTCAATCCTAACGTCTGGTATCAAACTCTGATTAACTCCAGATTTATCCAGATTATTGTTGTTGTAAACTTCGGTTACCCGTTTGGAACTAAAATTTTTAAATTTTTCACTATCAAATTTTTTATTAAGAAACGTTGGCGAAATATTATAGTCTTCAGAAATAATACTGTTAGAGTATATTATTGTTTTATTAGTTCGTGGATTTTTTTGAACATAATAAAACTCTAAAATATCATCCTTTTTTGGAACTTTCCCCGTACTATCTTTGTAATGGTTTATTTTATCATAAAAATTATACGACTCTTGTTTCTGAAGTTTATCTGCCACATTACCAATGATTTGCGTAACATGGAATTTAAACTGCTCATCATTATTTTTGAAAGAAGTATTAAACCAATACACTTGAACAAGAATTATCCCTATTAGGGATAGACTCATTAATACAACAAGTAATTTAAAAAAAAATTTATTCATTGAAACAAATTTAGTATTTTAACGATATATTAAATAATACATTAACCAAACATTAACACCTATGGTTGTTTTTATGTAATCTTTAATAATTTAAGAATTTTATCAACTTCTAATTCTGTAGATTCGATCGTGATATTTTGAATGATAAAATCACTTTTTGAAATGCGCTGTTCATCAGTCCACTGCGCCTTAATCCGCTTCAAAACAAGTTCTTTTGTAGTGTGATCTCGAGCAATTACGCGCTGTATCCTTGATTCTAAAGGAGCTGTGACAGTTATTATATAGTCACAATTTTTATAATTACCGCTTTCAAATAAAATAGCAGCTTCATAAATAATTATAGGATGATCTTGCTGTAGAGATAACCACTGCAAAAAATGTTTTCGAACTGCTGGATGTACTATACTGTTAAGATTTTCTAATTTTTCAGTATTATTAAATACAATTTTGGCTAATTCTTCTCTGTTCAATACATCATCATCAAAAACACTAGTGCCAAAGACTTTTTTGATTTCGGCTATAATGGTTTGAGATTCCATAATTTTCCTAGCTTCATCATCAGCAATATAAACAGGCACACCTTGTGATTTAAAATGATTTGCAATGGTCGTTTTCCCGCTTCCAATACCTCCAGTTAAACCTACTATTTTAGTCATACTACACTTTAAAAAATAATTTTGGAAATGCAACTTGTGGCTTCTGCTTCAAAATAATAATCTTGTAATACGATTTCATAAAACCTGTTCCATATCCGTAAAATTGTTTCCAAACCGCTATCAGCGATAAATATGCAATTTTAATACTTTTATTTTGGTACGCTGATGTTAAAAATAGCACCAAAAAGTAGACAAAATACAGTTGTAAGGGCAAATCAAAATTAAAAATAAGCATTACTAGAAAAGAACAAAAGAGTCCAATTATAAATACGGATGGAAAGAAAAAAGTAAGCTTATTGTGTTTTGGATACCAACTGTTAAGTATTGGCCTTGCTTTGCCAAATTTATTCACCTG
>JAYTBZ010000344.1:0-13232 GCA_043736705.1 Flavobacterium sp.
GCTATTTTACTTGGCATGGTTAGACTAACTTCTGACTTTACATCATCCAAAGCATCAACAACTCCCAAATCAAAATTCGAATTAAAAACTACTGTAGCAATATTTCGGGTATTTTTAGAATTCAAAGTACTTTCTAACGAATACGTTAAACTACTAAAAATTGATATTTTTTTATAAACCTTGGTTTGATACATCATTCCAAAATTAAAATTTACTCCTGATAAATCTGCTGAATTCAATTCACGTGTCCCTACTGGAACTCCGTTAATATACTCAAAGCTTGTACTTTCAATTTTTCCAAAATTATAATTCACATCAGCACCAACACTAAATTTAGAATTTATTTGGTATCCAGCACCCAGAAATGCTTTGTTTAAACCACCAGTACCATTAAAACGCCTGCTGTTTTCTGTATCATTTTGTGCGTCATATTT
The DNA here is from genome assembly GCA_043736705.1 of Flavobacterium sp. Classification (GTDB taxonomy): domain Bacteria; phylum Bacteroidota; class Bacteroidia; order Flavobacteriales; family Flavobacteriaceae; genus Flavobacterium. The sequence continues at coordinate 435 of JAYTBZ010000344.1, forward strand.
AATTTTATATCCAACAGAAGAATAAGGAATCAATCCAAAACCAACACCTAACTTACCCAAAGGCAAACCAACAGCCATGTAATCTAGTGTAGTCCTTGTCGCATTAGCAGATTCTGTTGTGTTCTTTAAAGTTGCTGTTGCATACGTACCACCTAACGTAAAAGTTGTAAGCTTAAGACTTGCATAACTTGCTGGATTTTGAATATTCATGTGAATACTATCTTGCTCAACAGCAACACCAGCCATTGAACGATTTTCAAGCGTACCTTTGAACCTTACATCGCCAATTCCATAAAAAGAGTAAGGTGAAGATGTGCCTTCTTGTGCAAAAGAAACTAATGATAAAAGCAAACAAGCGCTTACTAGAATTTTTTTAATCATTTTTGATTTTATATTGAAAAGTTTGGTTCAAACTCTCCAGAAGAAAATTTGAATTGGCAAATATGGTATTTTTTAATCGTTTAGCCAAAAAATCTGTATCTCCACCCGTTAAAATTATTATAAAATTTGAATACTTTGCTTTGTACGCTTCAATGAAACCATCCATTTCAAAAACAAGACCATTTACTACGCCAGAATGAATTGATTCTGTTGTGGCGTTTCCTATGAAATTTTTTGGACTATCTAATGACAATAATGGAAGCTTGGCGGTAAAATTATGCAATACTTCATAGCGCAATCGCAATCCAGGTGAGATGGCGCCACCTAAATAATTATTTTCCTCATCAATAAAATCATAAGTAACACACGTTCCTGCATCGATAACCAATCGATTCATCTTTGGGAATTGCAATGTTGCACCAGCAGCCAGAACCATTCTATCTATTCCTAATGTTGTGGGTGTTGCATATCTATTGTAAAACGGAAAAGGATCATCATGGTTTAAAAAATGAACATTTACCTGATTGTTATACTCCAAAAAAGACTGCTTTTCGACATCACCAACAGACGAAACGACCAAATCTGTTATTTTTTCGAATTTTTTTAAAATATTTATAATGTTTTTTTGCAGTTCTATCTTTGAAAAAATAAAAATTTCAAAAAGGGTATTACCCTCAAAAACAGCGGCTTTAATTCGGGAGTTTCCAACATCAATAACTAAAATCATAACTAAGCATTTATCTAGGCGAAGGTACGAATTGATTTTTTTTAAAAAATGTTTTGGATAAACTAAAAATGATTCTATATTTGCACCCGCAAACAAGTTCAACGAACTCCTAGTAAAACAAGAGTAAATTGAGATATTAGCACGGTACCTTAGCTCAGATGGTAGAGCAATGGACTGAAAATCCATGTGTCCCTGGTTCGATCCCTGGAGGTACCACAAAACCCACTAAGATATTAGTGGGTTTTTTGTTTTATGTAGTGTACCGGAAAACTAGTAATTCCTATTTAGAAAAATTGGCTTCTAAACTAAAATTATTTTTCACTGAAATTAAATAATCAAGACAAGACTTTTGTGTTAATCATCGATTTATAAAACTATACAAAACTTAAGAAAATTACTTTGTACAATCCGTAAAAGTAGGATTCTCTTCAAATGCTAAATATAATCAAGTAAAAAATAAGCAAAATTAACAATACAAAATGGGTAATTATTTGCTTGTAATTTGCAAATAATTACCCATTGGTTACACATTTTCAGTATCAGAAATGAAAATATAAAATTTTATTATTTTCTACTCAAAGCACTACTGTCAACACGTGATGGCGTATCCTTCCCGTTAATAATTGAAGACGAACTAATTGCAATTGCTTTAATAATTTCAGTCATGTTTACCATATCTAAGGTTTCTATTTCATCACTTACTTTATGGTAATTAGGTTCGCTATCCATTTTTGAAGTTGAAATTGTGTGTGCTGGAACGCCAAGCTTAGCTAGAGTAGCATTATCGGAACGATAAAATAATTGTTGTTCTGGATAAGGATCTGGATAAAATTTAAACGCTGATCCTTGTAAATTCTTCTGAAGTATTTCACCCATATTTGATTTTTCAAAACCAGTTATGTAAGCGGAATTTTTACCCCACTTTGATTCGGTTCCAATCATTTCTAGGTTAAACATAGCCATAACTTGTGCTGGATCTATTTGTTTCGAAAAATATTGAGAGCCATAACCTCCTATTTCTTCTGCTACGAATGTGGTAAATAAGATTGTGCGTTCATTATTATTTAGTTTTTTAAAATATTTAGCCAACATGATTACGGCTGTTGTACCTGCAGCATCATCATTGGCACCATTATAAATAGAATCTGTTGCATCATGTTGTTCTCCTTCGGCAGGAGAACCAACACCTAAATGGTCATAATGCCCAGAAAAAACTACATATTCATTGGGCTTACTTTTACCTGCTAAAACACCTACTACATTATTTAATGCTTTTTTTGTTACGACATTAAACCCTTCAATAGAGAATTGAGTTGCTTCCATTGTTCCAAAAACAAAAACTACAGTGTTTCCAGCAGGATTAGCACTCATTTGCGGAATGTGCTTTATATTTTGAATTCGAGATTTGAAAGAGGCGTCTACTAGAACCAAAAGATTCTTTCCACTTTGATAATATTCGTAAAATTTTGGACCAAATTTATCTCCAGCATTAATTTTCACAACTTGAACGTCGCTTTTTTCAGTCATAAGGACTTGTGGCTCATATGAAAAGGATACTACATCTGCTTTATCAATTGTTTTACCATCAATAAGCACTTTGAGAGCGCCATTTTTAGACTCGGTCATGAAAAACTCCTGCTTAAAATCTTTTGCCCCATTAAATGTTTGCAATCCTATTTTTTTGAATTCAGATTCAATAAAAGAGGAAGCCTTATCAATACCCGGAGTAAATGCTCTACGACCTTGCATATCATCTGCTGCGAGTGCTTTCTCAATTTTGGTTACGTCTTTTGTATTGATTATTTTATTGATATTCTGGGCCTGCAACATACAAGCAGAACAAAGTACAAAGACACTTAAAACAATTTTTTTCATAAATTATAGCTTTTTATAACAATAGATTCTACAGTAAGAATGCAATATTGAAAATGTGTTACAGTAAAACTACTAAAAAGGTTTGATCCTATTTACAATTTGGAGCAGAATGATTGCCATTTTCAAGAACAAATCCTCCTGCTGTACGCTGTATCTCTTCGCTACGCTACGAGGATGCCGCTCCCATCAGGGCTAAAATCACGAGTTATTTTCCTACTACCGTTTATACAATCTGATCCTTGCGAGAAACGAATCCATTGCAATACATTATTTCCTGAAAAAATTAATCCAGTTTAACTACTAAAATACCAGAATCTATCGCGCGTGCGATGTCATTAACTTAAGTGTTTATTTGTCATTCCGACGAAGGAGGAATCTCTGTTTGTTGCGAACGTTTGTTGAGATTCCTCCTTCGTCGGAATGACACAATCATAGGGGTTATTCCTTAACTTAATGACATTGAACGAGCGCATTCCCCTCGTACCTAGAAACAATATTAGTTATATGTTTTTATAAAATATCTTTTACTTTAAAAATCGTATCAAAATCAAAAGAGCGTATTTTTAAACAAATCGATTTCATGATATACATACAGTTTAAAGTAAAATATTTTGTTTAAAAAAGATAAAAATTATCAAACACGTACGTTTTTTAAAATAAAAATGCATCTTTCATTAAATTAAAACAGATTACTTGGACAATTCATTTTTATATAATTGCTAAATTGCTATATTTATGCAAAATTTATATATATGGAACTTTTAACGTGTCCGAAATGCCAAAACAACCACATTATAAAAAGTGGTATAATTAACAGTAAACAAAGGTACTTATGTAAAAAATGTAATTATTTTTTTACTGTAAATAAAATAGGTAAAAAGATCGATAATTATTATGTAACCAAAGTATTGCAACTCTACCTTGAAGGGTTGAGTTTTCGTGAAATTGAACGAATTATAGGTGTCTCCCACGTCACCGTAAGCAACTGGGTCAAGACCTTCAACATAAAAAAACCATCGCATGCCAATTACCATCCTACTTACAAGATATTAAGCCACTTAGAACTTATCGAATACCTTAAAAATAAAGAACAATTATCTGGAGCAGGCATGATCATAACCGAACTAGGAGATAAATTTATGCTTATAAAATGGGAGCGATTTAAAGATTAACTATAGCAGTTTACGCATAAATATATCTAAATTTTTTTTCATCATAAAATAATAGAATTTGGCACTTTATTAACCGACCATTTACTAACCAAATTATATTTATGAAAAAAATATTTTTTATGGCGGCAGTATTCTTACTGTCACTCAAAGGATTTTCACAAGGCTCCACTGACTATGGCGCCGGATTGAAATTTAACCTGAACGAAGACGGTTCCAAATTCATGCGAGTGATTGCATGGAACCAAATCTGGTTTCGTTCTGCAGAGATGAATCCTGGAACAATGATTGGAGGAGAGCCAGCATCAACTGCGACCGACATTGGTAATCGACGTTTGCGTTTTCTAGCTTATGCTCAAGTATCCAAAAGATACATGATTTTAACCCATTTTGGAATCAACAACCAAACTTTTATTAACGGTGGCGCAGCAGGAACTTCAGGTACTGGTGGCTACGGTGCCGGAAAAAAACCTGGCTTATTCTTTCATGATGCATGGAATGAATATGCAATTGTATTGCCAGAAAAAGATAAGAAATTTAGTTTTACCCTCGGTGCTGGATTGCACTACTACATGGGATTGTCTAGACTAACGATGGCTTCAACGCTAAACTTCTTAACCATAGATGCACCAATTTTTAACTGGCCTTTAATAGAGAACTCCGATCAGTTTGCCAGACAAGTGGGTTTATTTGCTAAAGGGAAATACGGTAAGTTAGAGTACAGAATGAGTTATAATAAACCGTATGCTACAAATTTAGTTCCTACTAATGTAACTGTGGCCGATGATGCAGTAGCGGTTGACAACAGTGGCAACACTAAATGGTCTAAAGCGGGTTATTTTGAGTATCAATTCTTAGAGCAAGAAGCCAATGTATTGCCTTTTAAAGTAGGCAGTTATTTAGGAACTAAAAAAGTATTCAACATTGGTGCTGGTTTTTACACTGCTCCAGATGCCACAAGAACATCAGTTAATAGCACCATCAACAAACATGACATCAAACTTTTCTCTGCCGATGTTTTTCTTGATATGCCTATTGGAAAAAAAGAAAACAAAATGGCCGTTACGGCTTACAGTGTATTATATGATTATGATTTTGGTCCTAATTATTTGCGTAATGTTGGGATTATGAATATTGGCTCAGTAGATCCAAATTTCACAGGGAGTAGAGCTATAGCGGGAGCTGGAAATGCACAACCAACGATGGGATCTGGAAATATTTGGTACACACAAGCAGGTGTTTTATTGCCATGTAAGGAAGCGAAACCTAAAATTCGTATCCAGCCTTTTGGTGCTGTTACGTATAAAAACTTTGATGCTTTGGAACAATCAAGCACACAGTTTGATGTAGGATCGAACTTTTTCCTAGATGGACACCATGCCAAAATAACGGCACAATATTCAACTAGACCAGTATACACCTCTCTAACAAACCGCTCAGGATCATTAGGAGACTTCATAGTACAACTTCAAATTTATCTTTAATCAATTTTAAAAATAACAATATATGAAAGAAAAATCAACAAAAGGAATTTGGAAAGTTATTTCCGCATCCTCAATGGGTACTATGATCGAATGGTATGACTTTTACATTTTTGGAAGTTTAGCCGTTGTAATTTCAACTAAATTTTTCCCTTCGGATAATCCAACAGCAGCCTTCTTATCAACTTTGGCAACATTTGCAGCAGGATTCGTAGTGCGTCCTTTCGGAGCCCTTTTCTTCGGAAGATTAGGAGATTTAATTGGAAGAAAATACACGTTCATGGTTACGTTGTTATTAATGGGTGGAGCAACCTTCTTGATTGGGTGTATCCCGAGTTATGAAACCATTGGATTCATGGCGCCTGTATTAGTATTAATTCTTCGTTTATTACAAGGTCTTGCTTTGGGTGGTGAATATGGCGGAGCCGCGACGTATGTGGCTGAGCATGCCCCCGTGGGACAAAGAGGATATTGGACTTCTTGGATTCAGACTACTGCAACAGTGGGATTATTTATCTCATTGATGGTAATTTTAGCAACCCGAAATATCCTTACACCGGAGCAATTTGACGAATGGGGATGGAGAGTTCCGTTTTGGGTTTCTATCGTTATGGTAGGAGTTTCGTATTTAATTCGAAAAAATATGGATGAATCTCCTGTTTTTGCTAAAGCAAAAGCAGAAGGAAAAACCAGTACCAATCCATTGAAAGAGAGTTTTGGAAATCGTTACAACTTGAAATTTGTTTTATTGGCTTTATTTGGAGCAACAATGGGACAAGGGGTTGTTTGGTATACCGGCCAATTCTACGCCATGAATTTCATGAAAACGGTAATGTCTATTGATTCTTCTCAGGTAGATACTTTATTAGGAATCGCATTAATGCTTGGCACTCCATTTTTCATCCTTTTTGGTTGGTTAAGTGATAAAGTAGGCCGAAAATACATCATGATGGGCGGGATGTTGCTAGCCATCATATTATACAGACCTATTTATAAAAGCATGTACGAAACTACCTCGGTAGCCAATAAAACGGAAATGGTAGAAAAAACAACGCTACTCGCTGAACTGAAAGAAAACAAGAAACAAACTATGGATTCTATTTATACGACTAACAGAGAGTATGCAGATGGAACAACATTAGTAGAAATAAAAACGATATCTTTAGAAAACGGCACGGCTAAAGTTGTGGACGGAAAACCAAAAATAGAAACTAAAACAACGATTAAAATTAACTCCAGTGACAATTGGGCTTTAATATTTCTAGTGTTTGTACAAGTCATATTTGTTACGATGGTATACGGTCCAATTGCCGCTTTCCTTGTGGAAATGTTTCCTGTAAAAATTAGATACACTTCGATGTCACTGCCTTATCACGTAGGAAATGGAATTTTTGGAGGACTTCTTCCTGCAATTTCAACTTATTTTGTTATAAATGCAAAAGAAGGCGGGAATCCAGAATTCTATCTCGAAGGACTTTGGTATCCAATTGTTATAGCTGCTGTCAGCTTTGTAATTGGAATGGTTTACATTAAAAACAAAGACAAAAACGCTCACATTTAAAAGACACAACATGAATCAAATAAAAAGACTTTTAGGATTAGTTTGGATTGCTTGTGCTGCAGCTGCAGCTTATTTTTGCATCTTCACTTTTGGATTGCCAAAATTTATATCAGGAAAACAAGAGGATTTAGTATTCGGGATTATCATCCTTTTTATACTTACACCATTAATCGTTTTAGGACTAGGAACCTTTGGCTATTATGCCTTAATGGGTGATTACGATGAAAAAAATGATTAATTAAATACACTCCTTAAAAACAATCTCTGCATGTTTTTGCAGGGATTGTTTATTTTTTTACACGTAAAGGTTCAACAACAGAATCTTTAAAAAGCGAAAGCAATACCGCTGCAAAACAAACTGTATCATCTTATGAAAAAGAGACATGAACAAAAGTTGGTTATCCTTTCAATGCTAATGTTATTGGCTTTGAACGCGCCTCTCTTGCTGTTATTTGACAGTTCACAACCCATTTTTGGATTTCCAATCATCTATATTTATATCTTCTCGGCTTGGTTATTTTCAATTGCTACTTCCTATGTAATCATAAAACGATATTATGAATAGCATTGGACTCTTATTAATATTGGTACTTTATTTGTCAATTCTTTTTTATATTGCCTATTGGTCCGAAAAAAGAAGTCATTCTAAATGGACAAATAATCCCTACATTTATTCCTTTTCACTAGCCGTATATTGTACAGCCTGGACCTATTACGGAAGTATTGGTGTTGCTGCAGAAACAGGTTTGAGTTATTTGCCCATTTATTTAGGCCCAATATTAATTATCCCAACGTGGATGATCATTCTGAAGAAAATTATCCGAATTTCGAGAGTAAATAAAATTTCTAGCATTGCAGATTTTATTTCTTTACGATACGGAAACAGCAGATTTCTGGGAGCATTGGTAACTACGATTTGCATTGTTGGTATTTTACCCTATATTTCTTTACAGCTAAAATCAATTTCAGACACCTTCCATATTGTTACAAAAACACAATCGAGTGACAATATTTTCACTGACACAACCACTTATGTTTGCATTGCGCTGGCTTTGTTTGCATCCTATTACGGAACAAGATATGTAGATGCTTCAGAAAAAAGAAGAGGCATCGTTACTGCCGTAGCTATGGAATCTGTTCTGAAGTTAATTTTCTTTTTGATCGTAGGGATTTATGTTACCTATTTTGTTTTTGACGGTTTTGATGATATTTATCAAAAAGCGGCTGTTCTTAAGGATTTTGACAAAAAAAATACAATTGGCGGGATTACAAACGGAATCAACTGGTTCTTCCTTTGTATTCTATCCATGTTTGCTATTTTCCTTTTGCCAAGACAATTCCATACGGCGATTGTCGAGAATAATAAAGAAACCCACATCCGAACAGCCATTTGGCTTTTTCCGTTGTACCTGCTACTTTTCAACCTTTTTGTATTCCCAATTGCTTGGGGAGGTAATATTCTTTTTGAAGGGAAAGACCATAATGCAGACACCTATTCACTGCTGATTCCTCAGTTATTTGACAATAATATATTGACAGTGATGGTTTTTCTGGGTGGATTTTCTGCAGCGATTTCAATGATTATCGTTTCGTCTATTTCTCTAGCCACAATGTTAAGTAACAACTTATTGATTCCGTATGGCTTTATTGGCTCCTTAGAAAATTCGTCGCAAGAAAAAAACAGCAAACGCATCGTAAACAGTCGTAAAATTGGAATTTTTTCTCTAATTATTTTGGCCTATGCCATCTACAGATTATTTATTCTAGACTATTCGCTGGTTTCAATAGGCTTAGTAGCATTTGTAGTAATTGCCCAATTAGCGCCCTCTTTTTTTGGCGCTATCTTTTGGCGAAGAGGCTCAAAAAATGGCGCTATCACAGGAATAATTCTCGGATTTGCTGTTTGTTTTTATACCTTACTAATTCCGTATGCTACCGGCATGACAAATTCAGTTAGTCTTTTTGTAACCGAAGGACCTTGGAGCATTTCCCTCTTAAAGCCATTTCAACTTTTTGGATTGGATTATTTAGAACCTATTCCGCATGCTGTTTTTTGGAGCTTATTAATTAACATCATGAGTTATGCAGCAGTATCGGTGAGTTTCAAAGGAAACTACAGAGAACGCAATTATGCCGAAATGTTTGTGGATATTGACAAATACATTACCAATCACGAAAACGCTTTTGTATGGAAAGGAACCGCTTACATCTCGGACATTCAAAAAGTGTTGCAGCGATTTCTTGGCGAAGACCGAACAAAACGAGCTTTGACTATTTTCAATTTAAAATACAACATCGATAAAAACATTACGACTGCCGATGCTCGATTTATAAAGTTTGCCGAAAATTTATTAACAGGTCACATTGGTACGGCTTCCGCCAAAATATTAATATCGAGTGTGGTTAAAGAAGACAAAATCAGTTTGCCAGAAGTATTGCGAATTTTGGAGGAATCCAAAGAAAACATCATTATAAACAAGAAGTTGACGGACACTTCGAATGAATTAAAAAAAATATCGGAACAACTAAAAAACGCGAATCAGGAATTAGTCAACAAAGACATTCAAAAAGATGAATTTCTAGACACGGTTACTCATGAATTGAGAACACCAATAACCGCAATTCGTGCAGCGAGCGAAATCCTTCATGATGATGACGACATTCCGGAGGAGTTGAGAAAGCAGTTTTTGCAAAACATCATATCGGAGTCCGATCGTTTGAATCGTTTAATTGATAAAATTCTGGATTTAGAAAAATTTGAAACTGGAAAACAAAAGATTTATTTGTCTAAAAACAACATTACAAAAACAATTAAAAATACCTTAGAATCCTTAAATCAATTAATTAAAAATAAAAAAATTAGCATTGAATTTGATAATTCAAACAAGGTAATAAGAGCTTTTTATGACGAAGAACGAATTGTTCAGGTGATTCATAATTTGTTGTCGAATGCCATAAAATTTTGTTCAGAAACAGATGGAAAAATAGTTATTTCGATACTTGAAAATGAAACTAATATAGAAGTCAAAATTCACAATAACGGTAAAATCATTAAAGAAGAAGATGCTGAAGCGATTTTTGATAAATTCTATCAATCCAGAAACCAGAATATCAAAAAACCAGTAGGAAGCGGTTTAGGATTAGCCATTTGCAAACAAATTATAGAACATCATAAAGGAAGCATTTGGAGTGAAAATAATATAACTGACGGAGCCACTTTCATCTTTACACTACCCAATTATAATACAACAGAAAATAGCTGAAAATGAAGAAAATTTTAATTGTAGATGACGAGCCAAATATTGTAATGGCTCTGGAATATACTTTCAAAAAGAACAATTTTGAAGTTTTTATAGCACGCGACGGCCAAGAGGCTTTAGATATTTTGAAAGTACAACTTCCGGATGTGATTATTCTGGATGTGATGATGCCTATGGTTGATGGTTTTGCCACATTGGAACAAATAAAAAAAGACGAACGATTGCGGCACTGTAAAGTCATTTTCCTTTCGGCAAAAAACAAAGAAAAACACATTGAAAAAGGACTTGCATTAGGGGCTAATTTATATGTGGTCAAACCTTTTTCCGTCAAAAAATTAGTAGAACAAGTACAGGATTTAATTCAATAAGGAACAAATTCAACACCATGAAATACGAAGAAATTTATACCCGAAGTATCGACCAACCCGAAGCATTTTGGGCAGCACAGGCCGATGAAATTGAATGGTATAGTAAACCGGAAACGATTTTGTCGAAAGACGAAAATGGATATCCACTTTGGTATAAAGATGGCGAATTGAATATTTGTTATCTCACATTAGACAAGCATATTCAAGATGGATATGGCGATCAAACCGCCTTTATTTATGATTCCCCAGTAACGCAAACTATAAAAAAATACACCTATTCAGAAGTAAAAACGGAAGTCGCAAAACTTGCGGGAGGCATGCAATCACTGGGATTGAAAAAGGGGGATACTGCCATAATTTATATGCCAATGATTCCTCAAACTGCATTTGCCATGTTGGCTTGCGCGAGAATTGGAGTGATTCATTCGGTTGTTTTTGGAGGTTTTGCACCTCATGAATTAGCCATCAGAATCGATGATTGCAAACCACGAGCAATCATAACAGCATCATCTGGAATTGAGATTGATCGATTAATTGCTTACAAACCTTTAGTAGATGAAGCCATTGAACTTGCTTCTCACCGACCAAAAAAAGTAATTGTTTTCAATAGAAAATTAGGCGCTAGAATTCCGTTTAAGAAGTATGATGTGGATTACGATGCATTAGTGTACGGATCCGAAGAAACCGCTTGTGTTCCTGTGAATTCGAATCATCCGCTGTATATTTTATACACATCTGGCACTACGGGAAAACCAAAAGGAATTGTAAGAGATACTGGTGGATATGCCGTGGCTTTAAAATTTTCCATGAAATACATCTATAATGTCAAAGAAGATGAGACTTTTTGGGCGGCATCAGATATGGGCTGGGCAGTGGGTCACAGCTATATTCTTTACGGACCATTATTAAACCGAAATACAACCATAATTTTTGAAGGTAAACCGATAAAAACTCCGGATGCGAGTACGTTTTGGAGAATAATAGCAGAATATAAAGTGGGCACCATGTTTACCGCTCCTACTGCCATCAGAGCCATCAAAAAAGAAGATCCCGACGGAGAATTCATCAAACAATATGATTTAAGTTGTTTAAAAAATCAATTCTTGGCGGGCGAACGTTGTGATAATGCCACTTTAGAATGGTATCAACAACACATTCCTATTCCTGTAATTGATCATTGGTGGCAAACAGAATCAGGCTGGCCAATGATTGCTAATTCTCTTGGTATTGAAAAAATGAAGGTGAAATCCGGCTCTGCCACAAAAGCTGTTTGTGGATATGATATTAGGATTTTTAACGAACATGGTGACGAATTAAGTGCCAATGAAGAAGGTTTAGTTGTCGTAAAGCTGCCGTTGCCTCCGGGAAATATGCTGGGAATTTGGGACAATGAAGCGCGTTTCAAAGCCGGTTATTTCAGCAAATTTGATGGTTATTATTTATCTGGCGATGGTGGTTACAAAGATGAAGACGGTTATGTTTTCATCACAGGAAGAACGGATGATGTTATAAATGTTGCTGGACATCGCTTATCAACAGCTGAAATGGAGGAAGTTGTTGCTTCCCATCAGTCTGTTGCTGAATGCGCCGTTATTGGAATTCATGATGAATTGAAAGGGCAAATTCCTTTGGCTTTGGTGGTAACCAAATCAGGAGCTGAAATCGAACAGTATCAATTGGAACAAGAAATAATTAAACTGGTTCGACACCAAATTGGGGCAGTTGCTTCCTTGAGGAATGTAGTGATTGTACAACGATTACCAAAAACACGGTCGGGGAAAATCCTTCGAAAGCTGATGCGAAGCATTACCGATGGTGAGGAATTCCAAATTCCGTCCACCATTGACGATGAAAGCATTGTGGAAGAAATCATCGCCGCATTAAAAAAGTATAAAATAGGCGTTTATAATATTTAATATTTACCAAAATCATGAGTTACTATAAAATTAATAATTTAGAAGAATACTTTAAACATT